>CAYOTU010000171.1:0-7758 GCA_964406905.1 uncultured Myxococcales bacterium
CCTTCTTCTCGTCCTTCTTCTCGTCCTTCTTCTCGTCCTTCTTCTCGTCCTTCTTGGCGTCCTTCTCGCGCTTTTTGGCGTCCTTCTCGCACTTCTCGAGGTCATCCTTGGTCTTGCTGGCCATCACGCACTTCTTCGCCTCATCGTCGAGTTGCTTGTCGCAGTTCTCGGCGCAGTCCTTCATGAAGTCCGCCTTGCCCTTCTCCATATCCTTCTTCTCTGCGTCCGAGGCACCCTCTGAGAGGATCTTCAGGACTTGGTCACAGACCTTGTCGCATTTGGGGGCCTCATCCTTGCACCCAACCAGGCCCAGCGAAAAAACGAGAGCGAACACAACCACAGCGAGCTTCTTCATTCAATTCTCCTTGCAAACAATTGTTGTCACCGACGAAGTCTGAATACACCATTCCACGCGATAACGCCAGCGTAATCGAGCGACCGTTGACAAGGCATCCCGACTCCCCCATGTTTTCTGGAGCCAGGAGATTCTCATGTCCGTTGCGCCCGGCCGATTTATCCCCTCCCTCGCCCTGCTCTTCTTTATCCTGATCCAGGCATCCTGCGCTCCTCTCGACTCCCCCGTCCCTGCCACTGAAACAGCGCAGCACCCCATCGTCGGCGGCCTCCCCGAGACCGGATGGAACGGCGTCGGCGCGTTGGTGACCAACTCTGACTGGGGCTACGCAGGCTCCTTCTGCACCGGCACCCTCATCGCTGACCAGTGGGTGCTCACCGCTGCCCACTGCCTGGTCCTCGAGGACACGACCACCCCGAAAGATCCCGAGTACGTAATGTTCTATGTGGGGAACGACGCGACCCCGACCAACGGCACGGAATACCCCGCGTCCGGCTACCTCTACCAAGCTGCCACGATCCACATCCACCCGGGCTACGATCCCGTGGAGGCTGACAACGACATAGCGATGATGCATCTGGAGAAGAAGGCCCTGGGCGTAGACATCACACCCCTCAACATCGCGGCACTCGACGGCTCGTTCATCGGCCAGGAGATCCTTTACGTGGGCTTCGGCGTGAACAACGTAGGGATGGGCACCGGAGGCGGAATCAAGCGCTCCGGCACCATGCCCGTAGTGAGCTTCTACCCCGACACCTACATGAGCCATAACGAGGGCACCGGGATCTGTTTCGGCGACTCCGGTGGCCCCGGGCTCATGGAGGTCGAAGGCAAGTGGCGGGTGTACGGCGTGAACTCCAGCGTGGCCAAGGATGAGGAATCAGGAGCGACCTGCTACGGCTACGGGATCCACGCTCGGGTGGACGCGTACATTTCCTGGATCAACCAGAAGATGGGCCTGGCGGTCCCCTCCTGTATGCAGCATCCGGAGATATGCAGTTGTCCCGACGCGTGCCAGCCCACGGGCCAATGCGACAACGGGCTCTGCGGGACCATGAACTGCAACGACCTCTACGCCTGCGCGGATGATTGCGCCTGGAACCAGGCCTGCATGGTCGATTGCTCCCTCGCTGGAATCCCCGGCGAGTACGGTAAACTCTACGACATGCTGATCTGCCTCCAGGACAATTGCTGGACGGTCCAGGGCTCAGCGAAAACCCACTGCATGCTCGGCGGCGTCTGTGTAGACGCGGTTCATGGCTGCTTCGAACCGCCCTTGGGCAATGCCACCTGCGGGAACCTGGTGGACTGCGCTACTTCCTGCGGGACCGACGGCATCCGCTGCCTCTCTGACTGCTATGCGACGGGGTCCGCCGCTGCCCAGGACGCGATCACGGCCCTGTTCACCTGCTATTTTGATAACTGCGCGGGGATCTACTCGGTCTCCGAATGGAATACCTGTGCGGCGCAGCATTGCGGCCCCCTCCAGAACACGTGCATGCCCGCGGCAAACTGCAACCCCCTGGCCGAGGACTGCGTCTGGGGTCAAGCCTGCGTGGTCACGCCCTCCGGGGCCCTGGACTGTATCGACTCCAAGGGGAGCATGGAGTACGCGCCATGCTCCCCCGCCATGACGGATCCCGTGGAGTGCGCCAACGGCCTGGCGTGCGTGCAGTTGGCTGGCGCACACCTCTGTACCCCCCTCTGTTTCGAGGACGGAGACTGCGACAACGGCCGCATCTGCTACGCTCCGATGTTCGACAACAACTCCGAGGTAGGGATCTGCTTCTGCCAGGACGAAGACAAGGACGGGACCTGCTCAGGCCTCGACTGCGACGACACGAGCACCGCTGTCTACCCAGGCCACGAAGAAATCTGCGACGGTCTCGACAACGACTGCGACGGCGTGATCGATCCAGGCTGCGCAGGCGCGGATGACGTGGTCGAGGAGCCCGACAGCGGCTCGGAAGACGCGTCGGCAACGGAGGACACCGCGGTGCCTCAGCCGGACACCGTCACTGATCCCGGCGGCGGCGGCGGTGGCTGCGGCATGACCGCTGTGCCAGTACTCGGATGGTGGCCCCTCTTGCTCCTCGCGCTCGCCATGCGGCGGGCTGTGCCTCGACGCGCTCGGCTGTGTTGAATATGGACGACATCTGCAACCTCGAATACGAATGCTCGACAAGCTCGCGGCTCTGATTGGTATTCCTGGCAATCACGTGGGGTGGGCCGAAGGGTGAGGAAGTCGGATGCGAGGATGACGGAACGGACCTGGCCGAGATCAGGTGACGCCGAAGGCGTTCCGGCCGAAGGAGGCGGACTTTCGTCCGTTGACTGAGGTCGGACGACACATGGCCCGATCAGGGCTGCCTCGCCCCGCAGCCGGCAACGAACCCTGAGGTCCATCCCCCTAGAACTGCATGAAAAGCCGAAGCCTCAGGCTGTACATCTCATTGATGCGCTGGTTCTCGAAAGACGGCTCCATGTCGGCACGCGCCCAGGCAAAGACGAGCTTGGCGGTCAGCCACTTGAAGTAGATGGGGTGCCGCAACGAAGCGAAGGCCTGCTGGTGCACGAAGTGCCCTACCCTGCCCGTCTGATCGTTGAGTTGGCGGTTACCCTGGAGAGTATGGTTGTACCCCCCTCCCAGCACAGCGGACCAAAGGCCAAGATTTACAAAGCCGCCCGCGGAGAACGTGTCGGGGCTGCCGCGTTCGTCCACCTTGCCGAACGCATCGACTCTGTCGACGAGGCCATAGCCGGAGTTGACGCCGAACGAACAGCGGATGACGGGATGCAGCTTGTCCAAGTGGAACTGGAGCCCCGCCCCGCCCCCTCGCTTCTCCTCCCACTGCTTTCTTGCTGCTTCCTGGTTCTTGAGCTTTCGAAACTCGCCAGCCACCTTGAACTGCATCCAGCCCAGGTCAATAATGCCCGTGGAGCGCACGCCGATGGAGTTGAATCCCAGCTCATTTCCAAAGACGGAAGAGATCTCGAATCGAAGCCAATCCAGGGGATAGACGTGACCGGCCAACTGACCGAAGCCATCCTGCCGATAGAACGCGTAGTTCACCTCGTAGATGTCCGGCCCATCGTAGGCCCCGAGGTCTTCCAGCGTATCGCGCTCTAGCCCTTCTCCCTTGTGGTAGACCTCCCACGCCTCGAAGCGCCCGACCTGGAGGTCCCAGAGGTCCCACATGCCGAACCGGATCCATGCATCATCAGTGTCGATATGCTCGTTACCTTGAATCTCCTCGATGTGGGCGAGGATCTGGCCCTTGACCTGACCGAAGAACGTCCCGTTGGTCAGGGTCGCTGTGACGTCCACCATGAAGCGCCCATGCATCAGCCAGAAGGCCATGTCGGGCTCTCCTTTGAGGCCGCGCTCGCTGCTCTCGTAGCCTGTATCGATCCACATGTCTCCGCCGACATGCACACCCTTGTCCCTGAAGGGCGACTGGAGCCCGTGCGGGACATAGTAGGGTGACGTATCGGCCTGCGGCGCGGCCAATATTGAAAGGAAAAGCGCTATCACACTGCTCATGGTCATGTCCTCCCTTGCCCTATTGAGCACCGATGACGAAATCACCCGACAGCGGCTGCTCATCCGCGTTGGGCCCCACGTGCATCGTGTGTTTCAACTCTTCGACGACCCAGCCATGGGTCACCGTGTCGTAGTAGGCAAGATCCGGAATGCGCACTGGAATCTCCACCGTCCTCTTCTCACCTGCAGCCAACTCCACTCGAACAAAGCCCTTCAACTCCTTCGAAGGCCGTCGGGCAACCGAATTCGGGTAGCTGATGTAAAGCTGAGCCACCTCCGTTCCGGCGCGGTCCCCCGTGTTCTCGATATCGAAGGTGACCACCAGTCTGCCCATGGGAGAGATGACCTGGCAAGGCACCGTCAGATTGCTGTACTCGAACGTCGTGTAGCTCAGGCCGAATCCGAATGGGAAGAGAGGCTTGATTCCGTGCTCGTCGAAATGCCGGTAGCCGTGTAGATACTCATACACGGTCTCGTCCTGGTGGTTCCCGAATTCGGGCTCGTCCTCCCACTTCACAGGCCAGGTCTGGGTCAGCCGCCCGGTGAAGTTCATGTCACCGAAGAGGACATCGGCGATGGCGCGCCCCCCTTCCATGCCCGGGTACCATGCCATGACAATCGCGTCCGCTGCGGCCTTCCACTTCTCCATCGTGATCGGCCCCCCCGCCTCCATCACGACAACCGTCGCCTTCGCCACCGCGGCCACGTCCAGGATCAGCTGCTCCTGGTCCGCGGAGATGTCGAGTGTGTCCCGATCGCCGCCGCCGTTCCACGCCTCACCTTCGTCTTGTTGGGTAAGGGCCACGACGACCACCGCTACGTCAGCCCCGACCGCGGCCGAGGCATCCTCGCTGGTAACCACCTCCACCCCATCGCCGGCCGCTGCCTTGAAGCCGAGATAGGGAGTGATCGCGTAGCTCGGCGTGACATTGCTGCTGCCCGCATCTCCCAGACGGACCTCGTTGGCGAAGGGACCCACCACCGCCAGCTTCTTCACTGCTGCTCGGTCGATGGGCAGCACCTTCGCCTCGTTCTTCAGCAACACCAGGCTCTTCTGCGCGGCTTCCCTGGCAAGCGCAATGTGCTCCGGTCCCTCCACCACATCGGGATCGCCCTCGTAGGGCTCGTTCAGGAGCGCGAAGCCGAACTTGAACTTAATGCGCAAGATGCGCTCCACCGCTTCATCGATAACCTCCTCCGGCACCTGCCCGCCGCTCACGCCCATCTGCAGGCCATCATAGAAGAGACGCCAGGGCATCTCGACATCGAGGCCGCCGATGGCCGACTCAACGGTGGTCACTGCCGCGAACCAGTCGCTGACCACGAAGCCGTCGAAACCCCACTCCTCCTTCAGGAGGTGGCGAAGCAGTGAGGTATTCTCGCAGCAGTAGTGCCCGTTCAGCTTGTTATATGCAGCCATGACGCACGCGACATCCGACTCCATGACCACCATCTCGAACTGCCTGACGTAGTTTTCACGCAGCGTCTGCTCGTCGATCACAGCGTTGTTGGTCATTCGCGTGTCTTCGATGTTGTTGCCCGCGAAGTGCTTCACGCACGCGGGCACATGTTTCTGGATGCCCAGAACCGAAGCAGCACCCATCTTTCCGAGAAACCACGGATCCTCGCCGTAGGTCTCCTGACCGCGGCCCCAGCCTGGATGGCGCAGCGTATTGATGGTGGGGGCCAGCAGGCAGTTATAGCCCAGTCCCCGTGTCTCCGCGGCGATGGCCTCCCCTACCCGCTCCTCTACATCCAGATCCCAGGTCGCAGCGCGCGCTACCGCCACCGGAAAACATGTCGCGGTGCCCGACTCAAGTCGCACGCCCCGAGGACCATCGCGGAACTTGAACCCCCTAATGCCAGCGCTCACGTTGTCAGGCGTGGCGAACATCTCCGCGCCTTGCAGAAAGCCAGCCATCTGCTCCACCTTCTCCGGCAGGCTCATCCCGCTCAAGACCACCTCTACGCGCGGATCGGTCTCAAGAGATTGGGCCGATGCCCACGGATAGTCGCCGCAGCCCGCACCAGCAGCTCCTCCGTAGTCAGCGACCTGACCAACATCTCCCGTCCCACCCGGGACCGTGTGCGAGAGCCGCTCAATGGGTGGCCTGTCGCAGGCCCACAAGACCATAAGACCCATCAGAAGCACTCCGGTGTACCTGGCCGAAAGCAACTCTACGAACAACGATAACGCACCAGCCATCCGATTCTCCTTCGTGATTCGCTTCTATCCCGACACCCAACTTCAACCTTCTTACTAAAATACCGCCAATCCCCGAGATGAGTCAATGTCCAACGCCATGTAGGATCCGGGCGCGCCAGCCGCTTGCAGACTGCAATCCATAATCAACGCCCAAGCCCTCCAAGCGGATCCTCCGGCCACGCGTGCTTCGGGTACCGGCGCATGAGCTGCCGTCGCAGCGCTGAGTAGTGCCGCTCCCAGAAGCCGGCGAGGTCATCGGTGATCTGGACCGGACGCTGGTTGGGCGCGTGGAGGTGGACATTCAACCGCGCGCGTCCCTCTGCTATGGGCGGGGTCTCCAGCAATCCGAAAAAGTCCTGGAGGTAGGAGGCCACATAGGGACGCCCATCCGTTGGGTAGTGGACCGGGGCGCGGTGACGCCCGGGGAGCCTGACGTGGGTGGGCGCAATGCGGTCCAGACGCGCTGCCAGGTCTCCCGGCAACCGCGCACGTAGCGCGGCCAGGAGGTTGGACCGCCTGAGATCTGCAAAGCCCGCCGCGTTCTTGCAGAGTTCTCTGAGCGTGCTCTCGACGTCATCGTCCGAAATCGGGGACCAGGCACTGTCGGGGAACGTGTCCGCCGCGAACGCCACCCTGGCCCTCAGCGCAGCCAGCGCGTCCAGGTCCACCAACTTGCCCAGGTCCGCCTTCTTCACACGGGCGAAAAGATCCGCGGAGACATCGGGCCACCGAGCCCTGGGCACGCGGTCCTCGGTGATGCTCAGTCCACGATACTCCAGGCGGGAGAAGACCTCCACGCGCTCCTTGCCAGCGTTCCACTTGACCCGTATCCGCTCCTCCACTCGGTCCGGGTAGAGATCCAGCAGCCACCCGGGCTCGATGGCTGATGCGCTCCAAAGGACACGGCGGGTCTCGCGGCCCCGGGGATCCCGGCGTTCCCCTGCCTCCACCGCAACCACGAGGGCCGCGCGGCGCACGACGCTGGTCGGGGATAGATCCAGCGCTCGCCCGTCGGCCAGGACCACCGCTGCCTCGCCGGGACGCCGCCGCCGCGCAACCCTGTCCGGGTAACCGGTGAGGAGCGCAAGACGAAGGGTCGCATCCACGTCTTCAGGCTCAACTCGTTCGGTCCTACCGATGATCCGCCTCAGCCGGGACGCCGCTTTCCTGACGGTCCGCACAGCTCCAGGCTCCAGATCCCGCCGCCGCAGCTCCGCATCCGTGGCCCTTGCCGGCAGATCCCGCAAGCGGTCGACCGCGTCCAGGAGATCTGAGTCGCCGTCAGTATCCGCAGCGCGAAGTTGCAGGCCCCGGCGTCCCCTCCGAACCTCCCGTTCACCGATAAGCGCGGCCAGGAGGCAGCCGTCCCGGCCCGCGCCCCGACCACATGCCTCCGACAGAACCCGCGCCGCCCGGGGATGGAGAGGCAGGCGAAGCATCTCCCGTCCCCTCTCCGTAAGGTCTCCCTCCCTGTCGAGGGCCCCCAGAACCGTAAGCAGAGTGGAGGCAACGGCCTGGGCCTCGGGCGAGGGCGAATCGAGCCAGCGCAGGCCGTCCCAGGTCGTCCCATACCCGGCCAGCAGGAGGCTCGCAGCCGCGAGGTCCGCACGCAGGATGCCCGGGATCTCGTGCGCGTCCCTGGTGCGCAGATCT
>CAYOTU010000172.1:0-7748 GCA_964406905.1 uncultured Myxococcales bacterium
GCCGGGGACCCGCCGGGAGATGAGGTAGAGCCCGTCCGCACCGAGGAATCGCACCGTGCCTTTGCACATCTGCCCGGCTGAAAAGAACTCGACCCCCACGGTCACGGGGACCCAGGAGTCACGGCGATCGATCACGCTGGTGACCGGGCCGGTCCATTCGTCCTGCATGTAGTCCGGCGGCTCGGCGATCTCCGCGGGCGACTCCTCCACCGGGAGTATGACCTCGGGCATCTCCTGCACCGTGGGGAGCGCATCGTCCGGCACCGGCCCGGGTTCCACGGTCGCAGGCTCCCGGCTGGGATCAGCTTCCACGGTCGCTGGCTCCCGGCTGGGATACGTCAGGTTCATCTGATCGACCACTGACTTTGCTGCCTCAGCGAGGGCTCTCTTTGCTTCGTCTTTCTCCTTGGACCGGGACGCGTGAGAGAGGAGCCGCGGGATGAAGAACCGGCGACGCTGGAAGTCGTAGGCCACGGTCTCCGCATTGGCCACCGAGGGCATGGGCATGGGGAGGGAAGCGGGAAAGAGGCCCAGGTAAAAGGCCAGGAGGTCGAAGATCGGCTGGGTCCCCCTGCGTGACACACAGCGCACCCACTTGATCGCGACGCCCTTGACCGGATCCTCCTGCCAGCGCACTACCTGCCCCACGAGGACTGCACCCTCCGCGGAGACACGCTCGCCCTTGGGCGCGACCAACGCGGTGATCCCGTCGGCCAGCTCTTGGTCCGTACGCAGGAAAGCGCCCCCCGCTGAGATATCGAAGGACGTGGAATCGAAACGCTGGCCGCTTACGTAGCAGAAGAAATCGAGAGCACGCTTCTTCCGCTCGTGTTTACGCCGATCGTGGATTTCGATGTTGTAGACGCCCATTATCTCCCTCGCCCATCCCGGGCGCGTCCCGTCATGGGGACGAACCGCACCCCGAACAACGTCTCACGCTCCCATCCCTGTGCATGGCGGCGGATTCGTATGAGCTCTTGCCGGTGCTCCCCGACGGGCGCTACCAGGACGCCGCCCACCGCCATCTGCTCCAGCAGGGGCATGGGCACCTCAGCCGGTGCGGCTGTGAGCATGATCTTGTCGAAGGGGGCCTCGCCGGGCCATCCACCGTATCCATCCCCGATGCACACGTGGACGTTATCGTAGCCCAACGACTTCAGGGTCTCCCGAACCGTTATCCCCAGAGGCTCAACGATCTCGATGGTGTAGACCTCCCTGACCAGCTCCCCCAGGACCGCTGCCTGGTAGCCTGAGCCGGTGCCGATCTCCAGGACCCGGTCCTCGGGCTTGAGATCCAGGGTCTGGCTCATGAAGGCCACGATGTAGGGCTGGGAGATCGTCTGATCGTGGCCGATGGGCAGGGGGCGATCTCGATAGGCCTGGTCCCGCAGCCCGTCCGGGACGAAGCGGTGGCGAGGCACAGCCCGCATCACCTCGAGGACCCGGAGATCCGTGATGTCCCGACCCGCCAACTGAACCTCGACCATGCGCGCCCGAGCAAACTTGTAGGGGTCATCTCCCGTGCCGCCGGAGCCGCCCCGGCAGGAGGTCGCCAACACGCCCATCAGGCTCATCACCACAGCAAGCACTCCGGCACACCTCTTCATGTCGGTCCAGTCCTGGTTAGGGGGCATTGTAACCCGCACGCCAGACCCCGGCAATGCCGGGATCTTGACGATCGTCTCGACGAAGGGAGACAAATTGAAGTACATCATGCCACGCACTCTACAAGAGTCGCTCGAATCGCGTTATCATGGGACGGGATCACTACGACACTACGACAGGAGCCGACATGAGCAAGCCGAAGCGCATAGCCATCAACACCGGGGGCGGAGACGCACCTGGGCTCAACGCTGTAATCCGGGCCGCCACCCTCGCCGCTATCCAGCGGGGTTGGGAGGTCTACGGAATCAAGCGCAGCTACGCGGGCCTGTTGCGGGACGAGGACGAAGGCCTCGTCCCCCTCAACCGACAAACGGTCCGTGGGATCACCCACCTGGGGGGCACCATCCTGGGCACGACCAACCGGGGGGACCCCTTCGCATACCCCGTGGAACACGCGGACGGCTCGGTCGAACTGGTGGACGTCTCGGCGCGCATGGCCGAGCGCTTCCACGCGTTCGGCTTCGACGCGCTGATCGCGATCGGGGGCGACGGCAGCCTCCGCATAGCGCAGCGCTTCTCGGAAATGGGTGTTCCCGTGGTGGGGGTCCCTAAGACCATCGACAATGACCTCGGGTCCACAGTGGTGACCTTTGGTCTGGACACTGCGCTCAACACAGCGGTGGACGCTATCGACAAGCTCCACTCAACAGCGGAGTCCCACGAGCGGGTCATGGTGGTGGAACTCATGGGCCGCGACGCTGGCTGGATAGCGCTGGAGGCAGGCCTCGCATCCACCGCGGACGCGATCCTGATCCCGGAGATCCCTTTTGACCTGGGCAAGGTAGCCGAGAAAATCATGGAGCGCCAACTGCGGGGGCGACACTTCGCCATCGTAGTCGTAGCAGAAGGGGCCTCCCCGGCAGGGGACACCAAAACCTATGACAAACCCCAGGCCCTGGGCGGGATGAAGCACCTCGGCGGCATCGGTGAACGGGTAGCACGAGAACTGGCCGAACGCACGGGCAAGGAAACCCGCTCCCTGGTACTGGGCCATCTCCAGCGGGGCGGCTCCCCCACCGCGTTCGACCGGGAGTTGGCCCTGCGCTTCGGCGCGGCCGCAGTGCGCTTCGTGGAGGCCGGCCACTTCGGGACCATGGTCGCGCTCGACCCGCCAAAAATCGTCCCCGTCCCCCTCGCAGAGGCCACCGCGACCCTCAAGACGATCCCCCTCGACTCCGACAAGATCCAGACCGCCCGCGATCTTGGCGTTTGCCTCGGAGATTGACTATCCCGAAAAATGGGATGGTTTATGTGGATTCGTCTACCGTAGATCGAGTAATATAGTAACGGTTTTCCAGAATCGGAGGCGGGGATGAGAGTTCTGTTGTGGACATCTGTCTTGCTGCTGGCCGCTGGCTTGATCGCCTGCGGAGGCGGGGACGGAGAAACCGGGGCCGGGGTGGACGTGCCGGGAACGGACGGACATATGGGGGACACCGGCGGGGACGGGACCGTGGACGCTCCCGGGGGCGACCAGGATGGGAGCGACCAGACAGGAGATGAGTTGCCCCCTCCCGCGGAGACCATCGACTTCGTGGAACCCGATACAGACCTGGGCAAGCCCTGCGACGGTCCCGGGGATTGTGTTTCCGGGCTCTGCGTCGAGGCCCCCGGCGGGTCGATCTGCACGGACCACTGCATAGAGGAATGCCCCGCCGGCTGGATCTGCAAGGGCGTGAATCTCTTCGGCGGAGACCTCGTGTTCATCTGCGTGCCGCGCTACTGGAGCCTCTGCGAACCATGCGGGGACTTCGGGGACTGCGAGTCAGAAGAAGGCGCGTGCCTCGATGTGGGCGGGGACGGGAACTTCTGCACGGTCACCTGCGACAGCCCGGACGACTGCCCCGAGAACTTCCACTGCTATGACGACGGCGACGGTGCGCCCATCTGCTGGCCCGACTCTGGGAGCTGCACTTGCCAGCTCGACGATGTGGACACCGTGGAGGACTGCGAGGTGACCAACGCGCACGGCGCTTGCGCGGGCAATCGGACCTGCGAGGAGGCAGGGTGGACGTCGTGCTCTGCTGAGACCCCGGCTCCCGACATCTGCGACGGCTTCGACAACAACTGCGACGGCTACACTGACGAGGACTTTCCCTTGCTGGGGCAGGCCTGCGATGGCCCGGACGTGGACGAATGCAAGGGCGGCTCCTTCACCTGCGCGACGGACGGCACCGACGTGGAGTGCATCAACGACGACGAAGGTGACACCCCGGAACTTTGCGACGGCTTTGACAACGACTGCAATGGCGAAACCGACGAGACCTTTGTCCTCAAGGGCGAACCCTGTGATGGCCCCGACGACGACGAGTGCGAGACCGGCATCTGGACCTGCACCGCGGACGGCAGCGAGCTGGAATGCGTCAACGAGACTGGGGGGGCGACCGTCGAAATCTGCGACGGTCTGGACAACGACTGCGACGGCGAAACCGACGAGGGCTTCCCGAACAAGGGCCTCTCCTGTGACTCCGACGACTCGGACCTCTGCGAAAACGGCGTCTGGACTTGCACCGCAGACGCCAACGGACTCGAGTGCAACGAGAGCGAGACCGACCTCCAGGAAATCTGCGACTACCAGGACAATGACTGCGACGGCCAGACCGACGAGGGCTTCCCGACCTTAGGCAATTCCTGCGACGGAGCCGACTCGGACCAGTGCAAGAACGGAACCCTGACCTGCAAGCAGAACGGCACCGGCGTCGAATGCGTCAACGAAGATCCGGTGAACATCCCCGAAGTCTGCAACGGCGTCGACGACGACTGCGACGGCCAGATTGATCCCGTAGGCAGCGGCGGCTGCACGGTCTATTTCAAAGACTCGGATAACGACGGCTACGGTGACGCGGCCACCTCCGGCAAGTGCTACTGCCAGCAAACTGGGGTCTTCAAGGTCCTCACAGCGACCGACTGTTACGACGCCAACGCGAACGCGCACTACGGTCAAACCGCCTGGTTCTCCATCCACCGGGGTGACGGCAGCTTTGACTACGACTGCTCCGGGTCAGAGACCAAGCAGTGGACCCAGGTGTCCGGCGGCTGCGAGATCTTCGGGGATCTCTGCTCCGGAATCGACGGCTGGGACGGCCCGGTTCCCCTCTGCGGCTTCTCGAAGTACTGGCTCTACTCCTGCGCCTGGAACTTACCGTTCTTCTGGGAGTGCGTCTTTGACGACGAGTACCGAACCCAGAAGTGCCACTGAGAGGCTTTTCCAGAAGGGTGCCACGAAATCGGCCCTGAAGGGCCTCCCACACCATCCAACAGGCCTGGGGCATACCATGTCACGGCTCGGTACAGACGCCGGGCGCGTCTTCGACGAAACACAACGCACCGCAGGGACAAAGGATGACGCCGTCGCAGGCCCCGTCCTCCGCGCAGTCCGCGTCGGACCAGCAGTGACCCGCTACGGAATCTTTGCAGATCCCCACGGTGTCCTCCCATCCGGGGAGAGCGCAGACCTGGCCAGCGTCGCAGTCGTCAACTGACAGGCAACATCCGGGCAGGAGGTCTGAGCAAAAGCCTACCTGGTCCTCGATGAAGCAGTCCTGGTTGCAGGGGCAGATGTCCGCGCTAGCGCAAAACCCGTCGGGGCAGTCAGCGTCCTCCCAGCACTCGCCCGCAGCGGGCGGGTCTTTGCACATCCCCATGCCGCTTTGCAGGTCCGCGCAGTACTGGGTGCCAGGACAGTGGTGGTCCTCGAAGCAGCAGCCCGGAAACTCGCTGGTGCACCAGCCCTCGATGTCCTCCATGTCGCAGTTCGCTTCGCAGGGACAGACCTGCGCGCCGACGCAGTCTCCCGCTGCGCAGTCCACCGCGGACCAGCAGAGCCCCTCCGCGGGGGGCTCCATGCAGACCCCGGGGAACCCCGCGCTGAAGACGCACTCCCAGAGGTCATCGCAGTCGTCGTCCTGGAGGCAACAGCCGACCGGCGGCGCGGTGCAGGTCCCCGGCGTATCTTCCACATCGCAGAGCGCACCACAGGGACAGACCATGGCCCCTTCGCAGAGCCCGAACGCGCAGTCCCCGTCCTGCCAGCACGCGTACTCCGCAATGAGCACCGGCTTGCACACGCCGATCGCACCGTCGGTGAACACACAGGCCTCCGCGCCGCAGTCCGCGTTCGTCGCGCAGCAGCCATCGAGGAGGCACCAGCCCATGTCGTGGAGGCAGTCCGCGCCGCAGGGGCAGATCACCGCGTCCCGGCATTCACCCGAGGGGCAATCGCCGTCGTCCCAGCAGTTCATGGACCCCTCTTCGGGGATGTCGATACAAACCCCATCCACGGGCGCGTCGGTGATGAAGCAGAGCTGACCTTCATCACAGTCCGCGGTCGTGTCGCAGCACCCTTCGGGGAGTTGGTAGGGGGTATCCTGCGGCGTGTCCGGCAAAGTATCCTCCGGCGCGGGCGCGTCAGTGGGCGCCACATCGGGCACGACCTCAGCGGCCACCATGTCACCATAGACATCAGCGACGGGCACCGGCTTCGATGAGCCGCCGCAAGCTGCGAGCCCGAACACACAGATTAGCAGCGAATTTACGAGTTCCTTCATCACGTTCCCCTGGGCAGAATCGTCTGGAGATGTATTCTACCATGGGTGTCCCCATCATCCACCCTGGAGGATCAATGCGGCCCATCCCCTGTCTCCTCTGTTCCTTTCTTCTCCTCCTCGTCCCCACGGAGACCGACGCGCTCGACTACCAGACCCCGCCACCAGGGATCGCACGGCTCGTCGACGCGGCACCGACTCCCTGGGTTTCTGCGAGCCCGGACCGTAAGTGGCTCCTCGTCATGGACCGCCCAGCGCTCCCTGCGATCGACGAGTTGGCCGCACCCGAGGCGCGCCTGGCCGGGATCCGGATCAACCCCCGCACCGGGGGCCCGAGCCGGGCCGGCTACGCGGTGGGCCTGACCTTCGTGGAGATAGCAACGGGCGAGGAGGTCCCGGTCACGGGCCTCCCCGAGGAGGCACGAATCCGTCGGCTCCGCTGGGCACCGGACGTACGCCACATAGCGTTCACCGTGACCCTAGCCGAGCGCATCGAGCTATGGGTCGCCGCACTGGACGGTGGAGAGGCCAGGCGCCTCTCGAAACGGGCCGTCTCGGACGCGTGGGGCGGCGCGCTGGTCTGGGCCCCGGACGGCGAGAGCCTCTATTGCAAGCTCATCCCGGAAGGCAAAGCCACACCGCCACAAGCACCTCTGGTTCCCACAGGGCCGGTGGTGGAGGAAAGCATCGGCAGAAAGGCGCCAGCCCGGACCTACCAGGATCTACTGAAAGATTCCCACGACGAGGCTCTCTTCGAGTACTACCTCACAGCGCAACTCGCCCAAATCACCCTGGAAGGCGAGGTCCACCTCCTCGGCGCGCCCGCGATCTACCGGTCCTTTGACCCGTCGCCGTCCGGGGAGTACCTCCTGGTATCGCGGCTCCACGGCCCCTGGTCCACCCTGGTTCCGGCCCACCGCTTCGGCCGCCACATGGAGATCCTGGATGGGGAAGGCGCGCTGGTGAAGGCCGTCGCGGACGTGCCCCTCATCGAGGAGATGTCCACGGACTTCGCAGCGGTCCCGGATGCACCCCGAGACTTCGAGTGGCGCGCTGACGTCCCCGCTACCCTCGGCTGGGCCGAGGCCCGGGACGGCGGCGACCCCCGCCGGGAAGCCGAGATCCGGGACGAACTGCTGATGCTCCCAGCGCCCTTTGACGCGGAGCCGGTCTCCCTCGCAAAGCTCTCACTCCGCTACGGCGGGATCTACTGGGGCAGAGACGACCTGGCGATCATCCTGGAGTGGTGGTGGGAGACACGGAAGATCCGTTCGTGGATCGTAAAGCCCGGGACCCCGGAGGCCGCGCCCGTGGTCCTCTTCGACCGATCCTGGGAGGACCGCTACAACGACCCCGGCACGCCGGTGACGCGCACTAACGCGCAGGGCCGCGCTGTGCTCCACGCCAAGGGGTCGAAGGTCTTCATGATGGGCGAGGGCGCGTCCCCCGAGGGGAACCGCCCCTTCCTGGACCGCCTGGACCTGGAGAGCCGAGAGACCGAGCGCGTCTACCGCTCCGAGGGGGAGCGCTCCGACGATC
>CAYOTU010000173.1:0-7729 GCA_964406905.1 uncultured Myxococcales bacterium
GGCGGCGATAGGAGACGATACATCGGGGGCGGAGCTGCATGGCCCGCACCATGTACAGCATCTCCGACGCGGCCGCCTGGTCCAGGGGATCCTCCAGGCTGTACGGATCCAGGTCCCCCGCGCAGAGGACCTCTGCGTCTTTGAGCGGGAGCGTGACCCGCTTCTTCTGGACTGTCCGGTTGTAGCGCTGCTTGATCTCCGCGAACGCTGTGGTCACGCTACGGATGTCGTTGCCGGGATAGATCCGTATCCTCAGCTTCCGGCGGAACTTGAGGCCCTCGACCTTGGACCGGTACATGGCAAGATCCGGGCTGTCGTAGTAGAGGCTCGTCACGCGGTAGAAGCCGTCAGCGTCACCGTGATCATCGGGCTCCATGAAGTTGAGCAGGTCCTCCACCAGCGCGGGGATCCGGCCCGCGTGGATGATGTACTTGAGCTCGTAGCGGTTGAAGCGACGGATCACTGGTCCACCTCCTGCGGGCGAGCGGTAAACTTGAGCCCGCGCCAGGGACCATCCGTCATCTCCGCGCTGAGCAGCGCCCGCACCAGGACCGGTCCTTCCCCTTCAGCGAAGGAGAGAGGAATGACTGCAGGACCGGGAGCAACCAGCTCGATGGTATTGTCTAGGCCCGCGCCGACGAGGTGAAGCTCCACGGGGAACACTTCGGGCGCAAAATCCGCGTCGATCACCAGGACCTGGTTCTCTGCCCAGTCCTCGGAGAACACCAGATGCTGCTTCGAGAGAGCGCACCAGCGCTTGATGGAGGGCTCCACGAGCCGGACCAGGCGATTGCCCAGGATCTGCCGCCCCAAGTCAGGATGCCGGGCGATGGCCTCCTCCAGGTCTTCCACTTCGTCATTCTCGAGGCCCTGGAAGCCCTCGTGCTCCATGCGCTGGTTCATCTGCCACACCCGGTCGAGGAGGGGCGTCGACACCCCCCACAGGAGGAACCCGATCACCAAGATCCAGCCAACCACGAGGACCACGAAGCCCGCGCCGGGGAGGTAGAAGCGCCGGCTCATGGAGCCACCTCCTCACGGAGGGACTCCAGGCGGGCCTCGAGATCGTCCCAGGTCTCCATGCCCAGGAGTCGCGTGCGGAGGTCCTCGAGGTCGCTATCGTCGGGCGCGCCCCCGACGCTGATTGCGTCGTCAGGCTTCCAGGGCCGATCCGTGACCAGGGACTGCTCGCAGGATGCGGCACGGACGCGTTTCTCGTTGATCCTGCACGCGCCGGAGTAACGCGCACTCAGGTGCCTGATATCCAGAGCTGTCTCCGCGTCGTGGAAGAGGACATCCCGCAGCCGCGCCCGGCTGGCGTTCTTTACCAGTACACCCCTGGGGCCGCCGCTGATGAGCGCTGTGTTCAGCTTGAGTCGGGTCTCTTCCCCCGCTGAGATGCCCGCACCGCCGAAGCCCAGGAATACAGCATCCGTGACGGTGATCTTCGTGCCCATGAGGTCGAGGGCCTCGTCTCCGGCGTTGAAGACCGCAATGCCGGTAATCTGCCCCGTGCAGAACTCCAGGTCCATCCCGTCGGTTGGGGGATCCTCGATGACGACGCGTTCCATGAGCAGGTCTTCCACGTACGCCGCATGGAGCACGTCCTCGGCTCCCCGGATCCCTGCCAGGCGGAGGTCCTGAATCATGATCTCCCGCGTGTCGTGGATGTTGAGCATCCCGGGGAACGCGCCCATGCCCCAGCGGGGTGTCCCGCCTCCCTCCACGGTCACATGCGCCAGACGGGAGCCCGCGGTCCCCGGACCCTGGAGCACGACGCCGCCCCACCGGTTCCCGCTGATGTGAATCCGCGCCTCAGCGGTCCCATCTGCGCGCAGGGGGCCGTGGAAGATGAGGGAAGCGTCTGGGCCCATGCGCAGGGTCGTCCCCGGTCGAATCTCGACCGTCTGCCCCGCCTGAAAAACCCGCGTCTCGGGGATGTCCACGGGCCCGGGACCGAGGCGAACCAGCCCCGCCGCGGGCGCGGGGTGACACCAGGGATGCGCGGACGCGAAGTCCGCGTGTACCGGCTCCACCGCGGAGTCACACCGCGGCACCTCGTCCAGGACCGTCTCGACCACGCCGTCCCATGATGCCTCTCGGACCACGGGCGCGTTGGTCAACAGGTCGACAGCTCGGACCCGCACCCGCTCCGGGGTACAGGCTCCGCCGTGGATAAACAGACGGAATCGCCGCGCCTGGGTAGCGACCCTCACTGCACCGCGCTGGGGGCTGGGCGGTCGGGCCTCCAGGACCGTCCCGGAGAGCAACTCCATGCCGAGCCAAGCCTCTGTGCCCGCGCCGGCTCCGCCGCCGAGATCCCGATCCCCGGCCGGGGTTCCGTCGAGGTCCGTATCCGCGCTCAGGCTCCAGCGTGCCGGTACGCAGGCCTCGGACCAGATCGGGGAGAGGCCTGCCAGCCGGACCCCGCCATGCCCCGAGACCACGAGATCCACAGCGGTCACGCGCTTCGCCCCGGGCATGGGCCGTAAGACCAGGTTCAGATCGCCCCCGGTGAGCTCCGAGCGCAGATACGCGGTGCGCTTCGCCATGCGCGCGTAGCGAGCCTCCAGCACCAGGGCCTGCCGATGCTCGTTCATGGGCCGGACGAGCTGGCGGTGATAGCGGTCCATGCGGGGGAGCAGGTGATACGCGTCCCAATAGGGATCTGCTCGTTGCGCCGAGGCCAGCTCTTCAAGGAGTCCCTGGATCCGGTTCCGCAGGGACTCAGGCGCGCAGTCCCCGTCCAGGAGCCCAAGGACAATACGATCTCGGAGCAGCAGGTAGCCGGGTATCCCTTTGAGACGAATCTGCAGGGGATTCTCAGCGCGGTTCACCACGCTCCGGTGGTCCCATCCTCGAAAGTTCCACGCGATGGGTTCGAAGCGCGCCTTGTAGGGATCGAAGTAGAGCTTATGGTTCTGGTCAAAGTCGTGCTGGTTCCCGCCGAAGACCACGTCCAGCGCGTCGAAGAGTGCGAAGTGATCCAGATCAATGTGGTCCCGGGCGAAGAGAGCGAACTCCACGTCCGTCGCCCCGCTCACCATGTCAAGGAGACGCTCCAGCTCGGAGCGGTCTTTTATCGCACCCTTGATCCCCAGCCGGGCCGCCACCTTCTTCCAATGGCCGGCGTCCAGCCACAGGGTGCTCACGCCCGTCTCCTCATCCACGGGCGCGCCGTTTCCCGAGAAGAGGCTCCCGGGGATGCGCCTGCAGTTGCGAAGCAGCCCTTCATCCGGCTGCACGGAGAAAAAATGGATCCCCATGAGGGTGTTGTTCAGGAGAAGGCGGAATGGGTAGTAGACCGGGGTCAGTAGGCCATGCTCCCGAGCCAGATCCATCACGATCAACTCATCGAAGGGCAGGGGATCCGGTGTATTGATGAAGTTGAAGATCCCGAGACCGTCCAGGAATCGGCCGTCGCGTACGCGGACCTTCCACGACTTCTGGGCGTAGAGCCAGTGTTTGGGCCGACGGCCCCGATAGCGCACCCCCACGTCCAGGTATTCCCCGCCCCGTTCGAGGATCCCCTCCACGTAGCTCGCCTTCCCTTCCGTCGGCGGAACGTTCTCGCCCAGCGCGTCGAGGTCAGCGTTGGACAGGTGCAGGTTCAGGCTGGGGAGGTTCGGCTCCGCGCTGAGCCGGGACGCGGTCAGGCGCCGCAGGTCGCGGGAGAGGTGGTCGTGCAGATGGAGGTGAAAGATCTCCACGGTGAGGGGCTGGTCCACATCGATGGCCCGTGCGTAGCGGTCATGGGCCAGGAACGCGGCCATGGAATACCAGGCGCAGATGATGAGCGCGGGCGCGACGAGGATCAAGCCGTGGCCGAGCTTGAGGTGCCAGAGGCGTTTACGCAGGCGCGGCCGCCCGTAGGACGCCAGGGAGTGTCCTCGCTCACCGCTGTGTCGGCTCTTTCCCCCCATCTTCCCTCAGACATCCAACGCAAGCTGGATCATCAGCCGCATGCGGTCAGGCCATTCCAGGCGGGTGGCCTCGTCGTCTCCGGGCATGATGAACTCCCCCTGGACCATGAGGCGGAGCCGCTTGAAGAGGTGCAGGTTCGCGCCAGTCGCCAGCATCCAGATCCCCGTGTCCATGTCTCCCGAATCCCTGACGGTGAGCTCGCCCTTGATCAACGGCTCGATGCGCCCCTCCCAGAACGGAAGCCGGATCGCACGGGACGAGACCATGAGTAGCGCGGACCAGGTGAGGGGTCGGTCGGGCAGGGCCCAGGCCTCGCCCACGAGCCCTTCTCCTACGATCCGGATCCACTTGCCGCCGCGCAGAGCCACGTCCCCGCCGGCCATCCAGGTGAACCGAGGCAGGTCCGCACCCTCCCCCTGGTCAAAGACCCGCAGGGAGGTGTTCGCTCCGATCTCCATCCAACGCGCGGGCCGAAGCTCCAGCCTGGCCGCCAGATCTTTGGATCCGTCAAGTCCCGCTTCGGGGACATTCCGTCCCAGCCCGTTGAACACGCCGACAGCGTAGCCGAACCACTCGTCCTTCCCCGCTGTGCCGTCCACCTGGATTCCCATGTCCCGGTTGCCGAAGCCTAAATCCCGGACCATCCACGCGTTGGACACGCCGCGACGAATCGTTGGTAAACGCCGGAGCGAGACCAGCTCGATACGACTGAAGGGCCGCTTGAACTGGCCCGCGGTGATGCGTGCGTGCCAGGTCTTGGGGTCTCCCACCGCGAGGTACGCGTCCCGCAGGACATCGGTGACGCCCACGTCCTCGTCCATGCCTGAGAACTCCACCTGGAGCTTTGCCTCGATGAGCTGCTCCCGGATCCAGCGGAACCGTACGCGGGCCCGGGTCAAGGAGAACTCGTTCGCCGGCTCGGTCAAATCGTCGGAGACGGCCCACAGAAAGTAGATCTTGCCGCCGACGTCGAGGTCGTTCTTCTTCTCGGACTTCTTCGGACGGTCGGCACCTGCGCCCAATGGGGCTTGGTCCCGGTTCGGATTGTCAGCGGCGCCGGCGGGGGAGGCTGCGAGGGTCAGGGCGAGGAGGGTCAACCATATTATTCTCATCTCGACTCCTTACGTCAGAGAGCGTCGCGCTCGACCAGCTCCTCGAAAAGGCGTTGGCGGCGGGCCTCCACGTACTCGAGGAGGTGGGGAGGATCCCAGTCTGATTCCGTGTCTCCCAGCGCGTCCAGATGCGCTGCCACATCGAAGGGGAACGTTGCGTCCGCTGCCAGAGGCGCGGCGAGGACCGCTTCCAGCTCTTCGATCCACGCTCCCTGGACCTCGATGGTCAGCCAGTCCGTGGCCACCTCCTCGACGTAGGAGAGGTACGCGTCCCGAAACGCGTCCACCGCTAAAATCCGGTCCCCGAGAGGCCGGTCCTCAAAGCCACACCAGGGCGGCATCACCGGGCCACCCGTGGGCTCTAGGCTGCCCTTGCACCGCCCATCGCCGTAGCTGCGGTCATGGTCCTCGGGGATGAAAATCCAGCGATCCGTGTCCGGGCGGTGGTAGAGGTTGAAGTCCTCGTAGCCGCGCAGGTAGCCGTCGTAGTCGCCGATGGCCACGGCCACGGCCAGGAAGCGCAGGAAGCCGTCAACGTCAAAGCGGTCCTCGATCCCCGCAGCAAACTCCTCGTCGGTCGCTGCCCCGATCCACTTGATGAACTCGATGAGGTCTTCGTAGCCGTTGCGGGCCGGATCCAGCTCGTGGGTCTCCAGGACCCAGCCGCAGGGCTCGCCGTCTCCGCAGTCCGGGATGAGGTAGTCGTCCTTGCTTGCCCCCGCGTCGAAGAGGTGACAGAAGGGGGGCGAGCACTCGTAGAGGGTCCCGTCGTCAGCACCTTCCCGGCGGCCGAAGTGCTCCCTGAGGAACCGGCGATCCAGGGGCTGGAGCATGGTGTAGACGCCCAGCGCTTCGCCGTCCATCTCAACCAACGCAATCGCCGTGCGGCCGGCGGGGACTCCCATGGCACGGTAGGTCCTGGCAGCGAGGTGGCGACGCATCAGGCTGGGGTCGTCGAAGTCCGCTTGGAGGTCGACGCGATCCACGCCGTGGAAGCGAGGCCCGCCCATGCGGTCGAAGTTGATCCGCAGGTCCTGTTTGGGCGACGGGCGACCATGGCCGTCCTCGACGGGACCTCGGATCCGCAGGCCGACCAGGTCCAGGCGCTCCCCGTCCCAGGCCAGGGATGCTGGGCGATACTCCGTGTCCCCATCGTAGACGTAGTAGTTCTCCATCTCGTCCCAGCCGTGGTCCACCTGGACCCGGATGTGGACCGCATGTTTCTGGGGGAAGATCCGGTCAAATCCCGCACGAATCCCCTCGCCTCCGTCCCCTTCGGGGCGGCACGCTGAGAGGACCAGGAGGATGGGGATCCAGCGACGCATGAAGTCCTCCGTCGTGCGCGAAGCGCGCTATTCACTCGATACTAATGCCAAACATGGAACCTTCCAGAAAACAGGGTCATTCGGGGCACTCCCCGGGGGTGGTGCAGGGGCAATCCTTACAGAACGGGAAAACCTGCTGCCAGGCATACACCTCCAGTTCAACGCAGCCCTCCGCCACCTGCACCGAGTCGATGGTACGCCGAAACATCCAGCCCGAGGAAGCACCGGACGCGCCGTAGTCGATAAGGACCTGGATCATCTCCGCTGAGACCGTGTAGCTCCCCGTATCCTCCACCGCACAACGCAAGGTCACCGGGGTGACGCCGTGCTGGTCGACGTTCAACTCGAACCAGATCTCACCGGGGCCCTCGTCGGGCTCCCACTCCACGGTCAGAGGCTGCCCGGGGGAAACAATCCAGTCCACGTCCGGCACGACGATCGGGGCAACGCCGACCCCCGCTAGGGAGAAGCCCTCGATCTCGTCCCCGGACGCGGTGAGCGTTATGTCTGCGCCGATCTCGTAAGGCGCACCCACAAAGTCCCACGCCTTGTATTCGATAGCGTAGTTCGCCTCGATCTCCAGGGGTTCCTTGAGGCCCTCCACTGTCACGATTCCGACGCTCCGGCGCTGGGGCTCAGGGTGGCAGACGCCGTCCTCGCCGCACTCCTCGCCCGAGACGCATTGGGGATCACAGAAGGCCGGGTTCAGGCCCATCCACAGGACGCAGGAACCCTCGGACTCCTTGGCCTCCAGGATCGCATCCATTATCGCCACGCTGTCTGTCACTTCGCCGGTGACCCAGGACCCCATGGGGTCGTTCAAGATCTCGAAACGCCCAATCTTGATCGACGGCGAGCATCCCTTCTCTTCGCCCCCGCCGGTATCCACGGCCGTGTCCTCCGGGGACGGGGTATCCGGCTGGGACTCGGTGTCCGCTGCCGTGTCCGGGAGGCCGGTCGTGTCCTCTGCTGTCACGATGTCTGAACGCGACGCTATGTCACCGCCGCTGCCATCGCCGCCTTCGTCACATCCGATCCAGACCAGGGCCAGAACCAGGAATGAGAGAGCCATTGTCCATCGCTTCATTGGTAACCTCATGTCAGTTGTCGAGACCCACTGCCCAGCCGGGATGGGGCCTCGCCTGCTTGACCCAGAGCCTGGGCTCCACGTCCTCGGATCCCGTGTCAAACTTGAACTCCACGTCCATAGCATAGAAGGACCCCGGCTTCTGGTACCAGTCCTCAAATGCCTTGTGGATAGCGTCCAGGGCCTGCCCCAGCGCGTAGGTCTGCTTTCGGGTCAGCACGTTCTCGTTGGGGGGGACCAGGTTCGAGTGGCCCAGGAAGACTGTCGGCTGGTTCGGATAA
>CAYOTU010000174.1:0-7676 GCA_964406905.1 uncultured Myxococcales bacterium
CCTGGTGCGCAGATCTACCTCTGAGTAGAGCCGAAGACATCGTCCAGGCGCTGTACGTCCGGCACGGCCAGCACGTTGGACCGCACTGGCCCTGGATGTCCGCCGCACCTCGAGGCCGGGCAGCCCGGACCAGGGGGACCAGGTGGCGACGCGCACCAGCCCCGAATCCACCACCGCGGTGACCCCCTCCACGGTGACCGAGGTCTCCGCTACGTTGGTGGCTAAAATCACCTTCCGCCTCGGCCCCGGCCGCACGGCCGCGGCCTGCGCGTCAAGCGGGAGGTCTCCGTGAAGGGGACGCAGATCCAGGCCGGTCTCCCCGGCAAGGGGTGCGAGCAACTCCTGGACCCTCCGGATCTCTCCTGCCCCAGGCAAGAAAACGAGCACGTCCCCAGCCGAGTTGCTGTCCACGAGGCCGCGTACAGCGCGCGCCACGGTTCGGGACTCGGGACGTCGCTCCGCTGTGCCGGCATACTCAATATCTACCGGGAAAGTCCGGCCCTCGGACCGAACTCGAGGAGCGTCGTCGAGCCACGCGGCCACCCGCTCCCCGTCCAGAGTAGCGGACATCACCACCAAGACGAGATCCGGCCGCCTGGTCCGACGAATCCGATCGGCCAGCGCCAGCACCAGGTCGCCGTCGAGGCTGCGCTCGTGCTGCTCGTCCAGGATCAGCACGCGGACGCGCTCCAGCGATGGGTCCGCCAGCATGCGCCGCAGAAGGGTGCCCTCTGTGGTGTACACGATGCGGGTCCTCGGTCCGCAGCGATCGTCGAACCGCACCCGATAACCAACCTCGTCGCCTAATACGCCGCCGCGCAGGGCCGCCACGTGCAGCGCCAGCAGGCGGGCGGCCAGACGCCGGGGCTGGAGGACGACCACCTGACCGTCGCCGGCCAGCCCAGCGTCGAGCAGGGCCGCTGGGACGCGGGTGCTCTTTCCCGCACCCGGCGGAGCCTCCACGACACAGGTGCCGTGTGCTCGGACCGCGGCGATGATCTGATCAAGCGCGTCGTCGATTGGCAGGGGCATCATGGGAGAAGTGTATTGCCGAACGCGCCGTCTTGCGAGAAGATCCAACCGATGAAACAGCATCAAGCCACCACGAAGTTACTAAGTCTTGCCGCCCTCATCGGCGTCCTCGCCGCGCTTACGCTCCCCTTCCTCCCCGGCGCTACCTGGGGATTCTGGGCCCTGGATGGTCGCGGGAGCCTGAAATTCGCTGTGTACGTGGGCGCGTTACTGGCAACGCCCGCGCTGCTCCTCGATCCGCGGGGACGCAAGGCTCGAGGCCTGGTGCTGCTCGCGTCCCTCATCCTCTTCGGCTTCCTCCAGTGGGCCTCCCCCCGTTCGATCCAGTCCATTGAGAACGTCTTTCTCCTCCTCGGGGCTGACCGGCCGGTTCACGGCTGGGCAGGACATCTGGTGCGCCCCCTGGCGATCCTGGGCCTCGGTGCTTTGTTCGGACGCTACTTCTGCGGGTGGATCTGCCCCATGGGCGCACTCCAGGAGATCCTCCATCGGCCGAAGCTCCGCGTTCAGGTACCAACGCGCGTCGACAAGATCCTCAAATTCGGGAAGTACGGCACCGCTGTCCTGCTGGTCCTGGCGCCACTGCTCTTTCAGGCTCAACCTGTCCGCAAGGCCGACCCTTTCACGCCGATCTTCGGCCTGCAGCGGGGCTTGCGCCTGGCCGCAACCCCGGATCGATCTGGGGAGGTCGTCGCCTACGGGCAGGTGAGGAATCTCGACGAGGTCACAGACAGCGATTTCGGGTACACGCCAGCGCTCCTTGCGTTCATGCTCCTGGTCATAGTCGCCTCGATCTTCGTAGAACGTCCCTTCTGCCGGTACATGTGCCCAGTGGGCGGCCTCCTGGCACTCCTGGCGAGATTCGCTCCGGCCCGCGTTCGCCTTTACGCGTACGCCTGCACCTCCTGCGGGGCCTGCGCCACCGAATGCCCTGTGGACGCGATCCTTATGCAAGGACAGCCCGCCCGACCACAGATCGCCGCGGCCGAATGCATCGCGTGCCGGGAATGTGAGGGGGTCTGTCCGACGAACTGCCTGGGATTCGGGGCTATCCCGCAGCAGGCTTCTTCTTCGCAGCAGGCTTCTTCTTCGCCGCAGGCTTCTTCTTCGCCGCAGGCTTCTTCTTCGTCGCTGCCTTCTTCTTCGGTGGGGCCTTCTTCGCAGCCGGTGAAGAAGGCCGGGTCTCCTCGAGCGTGATCTCAGCGGTGACGGTGACCTTCAAACCGTCGAGGACCTTGCGCACATCGCTGGGCAGATCCAGGTTCTTGAGGAAGGCCGTGAACTCTCGAATCACCGACGCGGAGAGATCCTTGCGCATGGTCTCGACCTGGGCCTTGATGTAGGCGCCGATCTCCTTGGGAATCAGCTCCCCCACCATGTTCCGAATGCCCTCCTCCGTGGTGAGCATGCCACGGACCCCGGAGGACACCGTCCTGCGGATAAAGTCCTGTAGTCCGTCAAGTCGGCCGCCCCTGTCGTCACGATCTCCAAAGTCCGGCGTCATTCGTCCCTCCATCTCAACTGTTCTCAACAACTATCGCCTTGTAGTCGCGTCTCTTCAAGGGAAAAGGTATGATGGCCCCTTCAGGAGGTCATGTAGATGGCACGGATCCCCTCTGACATAGCACAGTCTGTGGCCTGGTTCTCCCGGGTCGAGGACCCAGACCCTCGGGAGGGAATCCTGCGGGAGGCCCTGAAGACCTGGGATGCGGTGGACCTCGCCGCCCTCTTCCTGGAGTTGACCGGTCGGATCCACCTGTCGAGCCATCGTTCGGTCTACATCACCCTCCTACGGGTCCAGGTCATCGGTGATCCCATGCCCGACATAGTGAACCAAGATGTCTACAGCCTTGCCGCTGGGGCCGGGCGGCGGGACGCGGTTCGAATCCTCCTGCCCGTACCAGCGCAACGGGGAGCGCGCACCGATGAGCTTCGAATCGATCCTTCCATCGGAGAGATGCCTCTGGGTATGCAGAAATGGAGAGCCAGGGGCCAAAACTCAGACCTTCTCGCCAAGCTCGCCTTGGTCCCCCACCCCGACGTCATTGCGATCTGGCTGGCCAACCCTCGGGCCACGGAGCCCGAGGTTATGCGCATCGCTGCAAAACGTCCCGCGTACGCTCCCTGCCTCATTGAGATCCTGAAGAGCAAACGCTGGGCCTCCTGTGCCCGTCTCCAGGAGGCCCTGGCCCAAAACCCATATACTTCCCACCAACGTCGCAGCAGGCCTCCTCCATGTCCTGGGCAATCCCCTCCTGGAGCAGATCGCACTGACGGGGGTGCTGCACCCGTTGGTGCGGGAGACAGCGGGGGACATAGTAGAACGACGACGTCCATCCTGACCCGCCTGGGGACTTGATTACCTTTTTCGTGAGGGAGATGTGGCGTATCGGGTCTATGTGTGCAAACTAACTACGAGGTAGCGCTGGAGAGGGGCTATCTTTGGGGCGCAGCCTTTCGCAACACGGAGTGAAGAAAGATGGAAAGAAGCGAACGACGAGGCCTGAAGGTTCTCCCGCTGCTCACGATCATCTGCGCTCTGCCTTGGCTCCTCCTCGCATGCGGGGACGGCGGGCTGGCCGACGGCGGAAACGATGACGGCGGGACCACATCCTGTGACTCGTGCCACGGAAACCCGCCCGCACCGCCCCACCCCGTCCTGGGCGATTGCCACTACTGCCATGCAGACACAGTCCGGGCCGACGGGCTCATCGATTCCCAGGGGAGCAAGCACGTGAACGGGACCGTGGATTTCGAGATAGCAAGCTGCGACGTCTGCCACGGCGATCCCCCCACACCGCCCCACCCAGCGGACACAAACTGCGCTACCTGCCACCCCGGCACGGTCCTGGCTGACGGGACCATCGATAACGCGGGCGGGAAGCACGCGAACGGGACCGTTGACACGGTGGTCATGGGCTGCGATGCGTGTCACGGAAACCCGCCAGCGCCGCCCCACCCGGCGAACACAAACTGCCACACCTGCCACGGGATGACCGTAATGGAGGACGGTAGCATCGACGAGGCCGGCGGATTCCACAACAACGGCACAGTGGACACCGCATCGCCACATCCCGACGGCTACGCCGCAGCGGACCAGCACGGAGTTGACTTCAACACCGGCGGCCCTGCTGGATGCACCGAATGCCATGGGGACGACCTCACAGGTGGCTCCTCCGGGACCTCTTGCGAGCAATGTCACTCGGGCTTCCGCAATGACTGCACCTTCTGCCACGGCGGCACGGACAACGACACCGGCGCGCCGCCCGATAGCGTCTTCGGGGAGACCGGCACCGACCTAACAGCGGTTGGCGCGCATACAGCGCATCTCCTCGCAGCATCAGCGTGGCACAAGCCCTTCACCTGCGCCGAATGCCACAAAGTCCCGACGGACGCGCTGGACGAGGGTCACATCGACGGCGCGGTAGCGCACGTCTGGGGAGACCTCGCCGCAGCGGATGGAGCGAAGCCGTCCTGGGCCGAAGGAAGCTGCTCTGGATCCTATTGTCACGGAGCAAAAAGCTCCGGCGGGACCAATACCGCACCGACGTGGACCACGGTGGACGGCACCCAGTCAGCCTGCGGCGCGTGCCACGGGCTCCCGCCCACCGACGGCCACCCGCCCATGAATAACTGCAGCATGTGCCACGGCTGCGTGGTCGACGACACCCCCGCGATCCGCGCAGAGGGCGCCCAGTTCCACATCAACGGCGTCGTGAACATGGAAGGCGAAGGAGAGTGCCCTACGGAGTAGGCCACGCCCCCCCACTTCGAAGAACAGAAAGGATGTCTGTCAACCTAATCCTCGCTCTCCTCAGACCGACAAGGGAGCGATCTCGATCTCACCTGCGCGGTCAATGGTGAAGATGTGGTTCTGTTCGATAACGTGCCAATCAGGGGCTGGAGCCCGGTCCGTGTCAAGCACCACGGTGCATCGCAGGTCCGGATGGGCCAGGGATTGGCCGTCCGTGGTGCGGCAGATTGGGCACTCTTCGAGGCCGTCGATGCGCTCGTACCAGAGGGGCCGGCCCAGGGTTGCGCCCACAGCGCGGCAACCGTCTCCCAGGAGAACTGTGAGATCGCGACTTGGCTCGTCCCGGAACCATTGCTCGTCCAGGGACAGGGTGGATGCGAGGGCCTCATGGTATGCACGGACGCGTAGGGGCTCCGGGATGTCTCCCGAGCCCTGCAAAAACGAATAGAACTGGTGCAGGAGCTGCTCCGCGGCTGTGGTCCCGCTGACGCTCCGGGAGAGGTGCAGGGGAATCGCCAAGCGTTCCGGAGGATGGAGGGCCGGATCCAGGCGCCCGCCGACCACGAGCAGCCACTGACGGAACCTCAGGGGCGGCGTGTCCTCGGCACGGAAGACAGGAGCCCCCGCCACGGTGGACGCAAAGAACTGCCTGCTCAGGACCCGATCCGGCAGCCGGGGCGCTACGCGGCCTGATGCAGGGACCGGCTCTCGCAAAAGTACCGGCTCCTTACCTTCGTAGTAGCCAGCACCCGCGTGGCTCCCCGTTTCGCCACGGCAAGCCGCCAGGGCCGGACGGTACCGGGCCAGGACGCAGTCCATCAGAAGGGGATCGTTGACAGTTATCAGCGCAGCACAGGCTCTCATGACGTTCAACCCCTCTGCACTAAAGATCCACTTGAATCACCTGGGGGAAATCTTCCCCCCAGAAGCGCTGTCCAACCCTCTGGAATGTATCTGGGGAGTCGGTGACGAAGCACCGAATCCCCCCACCCTGCCCCTCGGGCGCTGCGAGCTCCTGCAACATAAACATGGCCTTGAGTTTTCCTGCCACGCTTTCAGCAGAGTCCACCAGCTCAATATCACGGTTGAACCGGTCCTGAAACAGGGTCCTGATCTGGCCCTTGAAGAGCGGATAATGTGTACACCCCAGGACCAGCGTATCCACGCCCTGGTCAGCCAGAGGGCTGAGGTACTCGGTGAGGACGAGCCGCGCAACCTCCGAGCCCATCCATCCCTCCTCGGCCAGAGGGACCAGGAGGGGGGTAGCGCGCGAAAAGACGCGTGCGCTGGGGAGAGCCCGCAGGATGTGGGACTCGTACTTACCGCTTTTGATGGTACCCGGCTGACCGATGACCCCGATTACTCCATCCAACGAGCGTGTTGCAGCCACCTGTGCACCGGGCTCGATGACCCCGACCACCGGGACCGAGACCATCTCACGTATAGCGGGCAGGGCCACGGACGAGACCGTGTTGCACGCTACCACGACCGCCTTGAGCGGGGTCTCGGTCAGGAAGCGGACGTTGCGGAGCGCGTAGCGCACCACCGTCTCCCCGGACTTGCTGCCGTATGGCAGTCTGGCCGTATCGCCCAGGTACACCAGCCGCTCGTCCGGCAGGGCCCGGGCAATCTCCCGGGCCACGGTCAGGCCACCAATCCCGGAGTCGAAGATCCCTATCGCTGCGTCCTGGGTCATTGCCCGTCCTCCTCGGCCGCCGCGCGTAGCTCGAACCCGTCCGGCACTGTGAAGGGGTAGCTGTCCTGGCTTACTGCACGGGAGTTCAGGTTGAGATCTTGATACAAGAAATTCCTGTTATATTCGAACGGATAACAGTCTTCCATCAAGTAAGCGTTGAACTCAGCCTCAAGGGTGAATTCACCAAAATGGAGGGGCGCAACGTCATCCCCGAGGTTGGAAGCCGGGTTGTGAAGATCCGGCCCCGGCGCGCCTGCGGGCAGGGTCGGCAGCACGAAGGAGGTCTGGTCTCTGTCCACCACTATCTCCCAGAGCCCATAGGAGTCCGGGCCCCCGATGGAGTAACCGGAGAGAAAGCTCGGGGGTGGACTGCTGAGGTACCCGATTCGGACGATGTAAAGATCCGCTGGCTCGGGATCTCCTATGGGTTTCCAGGAGAACTCCCGGTTCGTGAGGGGTCCGCCTGCGCGATCCAGCGGATAGTAGATCTCGGGGATGGTCTCGGTCTCGACGCAGTCACCGGGGACCTCGGGGGGCCACTCCCCGGGCGCGCAGGTATGCGGCGGCTCGGTGTCCGGGGGCTCCGGCTGGAGTCCTACGGGTACATCCATCCAGCGATTAGGATCATCCATGGGGAGCACTTCCTCATCCGGGCAACGCATGATGATGGTGCTGATGCCCGATGGGTCCGCACCCAGGTATGACGCACGCGCGGCGATGCCGACGGTCATTTGGTAGATATCGAGGCCGAGCTTCTGGATCGCACCGTGATCCGCATCGGGATAGAACATTTCCAAAGGGTTGGTGAACCCAGGCTGGTTGTACGCGCCGTTGATCTGGGACCAGAGGAACCCATCGCCGCCAGTGTCAGAGACCGGGAGAACCAGCCCGTTTGGCAGAGGTAGCCCGGTGAGTGGATCATCGGGCAGGTTTCCGATGTTCACCAATACCCTGTTTGCCGACGAATCGAGATCCTTGAGATCAATTTTGAGAGGCAGGTCCACTACGACCTCTGCACCGGCTTTGATCTCCTCCACTCGCACGATGCCGAGTGCGCGCGGTATGAACTCCAGGCGGTACGGATCTTCTACTGTGGAACCCACGTTGTATGCATCACCTGCCAGCACGAACAGGACCTGCTCCCCCGGGGGGAGACCATCGATTCGGAATGTAGCCGTCTCCGGTGAGTCGGGA
>CAYOTU010000175.1:0-7614 GCA_964406905.1 uncultured Myxococcales bacterium
TCTGGTTCTGGCTCTGGTTCTGGCTCTGGCTCTGGTTCTGGCTCTGGCTCTGGCTCTAGCTCTAGATCGGGATCCACGGTCGCAGGCTCCCGGCTGGGATCGGGCTCCACTTCCTCTGTGGGACGGTCGAAGACCGCTTCAGCCTTGAACTCCTCAGGCTCTGGCTCTGGCTCTAGAACGGGATCCACGGTCGCAGGCTCCCGGCTGGGATCGGGGTCCGGCTCAGGCACCGGCTCAGGCTCGGGCTCCGCTGGTTGGCCTTGCAGGCGGGAAATGTATCCATCATGCAGGCGCTCGAGAACCTCGTCTTTATCCGGGATCTCGCTGTTGGCTTCCTGTAGCAGAATATTGACGTCGAACTCCATGGGGTCCTCCTTCGTGTCTCAGTCATCCCCAAGTATCGTCGCGGCGCGCTCATCAAACAAGCTTTTCACGATCTCCCACGAGTCATCGGGCGCTCCGCCCGCCTGGGCGAAGTCAGGCCGACCCCCACCCCGAGCCCCTGCCACGGCAGCCAACTCCTTGCAGAGGTCGCCGCAGTGGACTGCAGAGGTTTTGTCTCCACGTTTCGCCACCACGAAAAGCAGCCGTCCGCCTTGGCGCGCTCCGACGAGGATCAGGGCCTCGGGGTGCTGGTCCCGGGCCAGGTCAGCGGCCTTGCGTGCGCCGCCCTTGCCTTCGTTTTCGAGGAGGGTCGTGATTACGGTTACACCACCCAACTCCCGGCTGCCCGATGCGTTGTCAGCCGGGCTGGACGAGAGGAGACGAGTCTGGAGGCGGTCCACCTCTTCCTCCAGGCCCTTGATGGTCTCGCTGAGCTTCCGGACCCGGTCGGGGATCTCCTCCGGCGGGCAACGCATCTGGCCAGCCAAAGCTCCAACGAGCTTCCGCTGCTTGAGGATGGCCTCAAAGGCAGCTTCACCTGCGACTGCGTAGATTCTACGAACACCGGATGAAACTGCTTCCTGCTTCAGTATGAGGAACGGTCCGATCTCGCTCGTCTGGGCTACATGCGTTCCGCCGCATAGCTCCTTGGATTCGCCGGAAGCCATGGTCACCATGCGGACGGTGTCCCCGTACTTGTCACCGAAGAAAGCCTTGGCTCCACGTTCGATCGCACTTTTGATGGGCATCTCCTCAACATCCACCTTGGAGTTGAACAGGATCCGATGATTGACCCACTTCTCAATGTCATTGATTTCCTCAGCAGAGAGCGCTGAGAAATGCCTGAAGTCGAAACGAAGGATATCCGGAAGAACCTGTGACCCCTCCTGCTTCACGTGCTCACCGAGAACCTGGAAGAGGGCCTGGTGCAACAGATGTGTCGCGCTGTGATGTCGTTCGATTGCGCATCGACGTTCAATCTCCACCGCGGCATCTACGTTTAGCCCCTCAGTCAACTTGCCGTCGTCCACGAGCAGCCGGTGCAGCCATGTCCCTTCAGGTGTTTTCCGGGTGTCGGTGACGGTGGCGCTCCCGCTGTCCCAGGTGAGTCGACCGGTGTCCCCGATCTGGCCGCCCGACTCTGCGTAGAAGGGAGTCGAGTCCAGGACAGCGAAACCTTCGCCGCGCTCATCGATATGATCCACTCGTTGCCTCTGTGGGTTCAATAGCCCGACGACACGAGCGTTCGCGTTGGCCTTGAAGTCGTAGCCCAAGAACTTTGTAGCACTGAAATTCAGGTCTTTGTCCGGGGTTCCCCCGTCTCCGGCAGCGAAGTCGTTTTTGCCCGACAAAGCCTTCTTCTCGGCCATGGCCGCGTCGTAGCCAGCGCGGTCAATGCCCACGCCCAGGTCCTTCGCTATGACCGCAGTGAGATCCGGCGGGAAGCCCCGCTCGTCGTAGAGCCAGAAGACCACGTCCCCGGGCACGGTGTCGCGACCAGACTCTTTGATGGCTGCGATCTCCCGCTCCAGGCGCTGGCGTCCGTCCTCGAAGGTGCGGCCGAAGGCCTTCTCCTCCTGGAGGACCACCTTCTGGATAAGATTGCGGCGGGTCTCCAGCTCCGGGTAGACAGTGCCCATCCTGTCCACGACCTCGTCGCAGACCTTGTGGAGGAAGGGCCCTTTGAATCCCAGGATCTTTCCGAAGCGCACGGCGCGACGCATGATCAGCCGGGCGATGTAGCCCCGGCCCTCGTTGTCCGGGTAGACCTGGTCAGCGACCATGAAAGCCGCGGAGCGGGCGTGGTCCGCTATGACACGGTACGCTACGGTGGAGTCCTTGTCCTCGCCGTACTTCGGCGCTGTGCCGATCTCCTCGGTCAGGAGGGCGGCGGTTCGCTCGATGTAGGGCAGGAACAGGTCCGTGTCGTAGTTGGTCTCCGCACCATGCAGGATCATTACCAGCCGCTCAAGACCCATGCCCGTGTCGATGCTCGGTGCGGGGAGGGGCTCCAGGGGACCACCGGCCTCCCGGCGGAGATACTGCATGAAGACGAGGTTCCAGATCTCGATGTAGCGGTCGCAGTCGCAGCCGGGCGCGCAGTCGTCCGCGCCGCAGGCCCAGGGGCCAGGGCCGCGGTCGTAGAGGATCTCGGAGCAGGGCCCGCAGGGTCCCGTGTCCCCCATGGTCCAGAAGTTGTCCTTTTTACCGAAGCGCAGGACCCTCGAGTCGTCGACCCCTGCTACTTCCCGCCACAACGCCACGGCCTCCGTGTCCTCTGAAATGCCGTCCGAGGGGTCTCCCTCGAAGACCGTGTAGTAGAGGCGGGATGGATCGAGTCCCACTCGGTCAACCAGGAACTGGTAGGCGAAGCGGATGGCGTCCGCCTTGAAATAATCCCCGAAGGAGAAGTTCCCGAGCATCTCGAAGAATGTGTGGTGCCGCGCTGTGCGGCCCACGTTCTCGAGGTCGTTGTGCTTTCCGCTTACCCGCAGGCACTTCTGGCTGCTGGCCGCGCGTGAGAAGTCGGTCTTCCGGAGGCCGGTGAATATGTCCTTGAACTGTACCATGCCCGCGTTCACGAAGAGGAGGGTCGGGTCTGCCGGGGGGATCAGGGAGTGGGAAGCGACGCGGCGGTGCCCCTGCTCCTCGAAGTAGACGAGAAAGCGCTCCCGAATGTCGATGCTGCTCAACATGTGCCGTTTACCTTCTGGCTCAGTGTTTGGCTTTCCTCTTTTTCTTGCCGCCACCCTGGAGGAAATCCTGGTAGTCAGCGTCCTCGGCCCCGGCGATGCCACTGATGCGCAGCTTGAAGTCCGCGGGGTTTGAGCAGTTCTCCAGGGCTGTCTCGATGGAGATGATGTCGCTGGTGTAGAGCTTGAGGAGGGACTGATCAAAGGTCTGCATGCCGTAGATCTTGTGGCCTTTTGCTATCACCTCGAGGATTGCATGGCGGCCGGCCTTTTCGTGGATCAGCTCCCGGATCCGGGGCGTTGCGTAGAGAATCTCACAAGCGGGTACCCGGCCCTTTCCGTCCTTGCGGAGGAGGAGACGCATGGAGATCACCCAGGAGATCACCTCTGCCACGAGGTGCCGAATCTGGTCCTGCGCGTGGGGCGGGAAGAGGCCGACCGCGCGGTCGATGGTCTCCACGGTGTCGATAGTGTGCATGGTGCTCATGACCAGGGTTCCGGTCTCCGCTGCCTGGAGCGCTGTCTCGATGGTCTCGGTGTCACGAAGTTCGCCGATGAGGATCGTGTCCGGATCCTGGCGTAGTGCGGCCCGTAAAGCGGAGGGAAAATTGTCAGCGGAGGCCCCGATCTCCCGCTGGTTGATTATCGACATCCGGCCTTCGAACTGGAACTCAACCGGGTCCTCAATGGTGAGGATATGGCTCGGGCGGTTTTTGTTCACGAAGTCGAGCATCGACGCCAGGGTGGTGGACTTGCCTGAGCCCGTGGCGCCGGTGACGAGGATCAGGCCCCGGTGTTCCTTGGCTATCTTCTCCATCACCGGCGGGAGGTTCAGATCTCGGAAGTTCGGGATCCGGGTCGGGATCACCCGGGCCACGAGAGAGATGCCCTGGTACTGGCGGAAGATATTGAAGCGGAACCGAGCGATCTTGCGCAGGCCGTAGCCCACGTCCACCGAGCCGGTCTCAGCGAAGATCTTCCGTTTGCGGTCATCGACGATGAGCTTATCGAGGAACGCGGTCATGTCGTCCTTGCTGAGCGCTGCAGCACCCTTCTGGGAGACCAGGTTGCTGTTCACCCGGAAAGCGGGCGGGCGTCCTTCCTGGAGGTGGACATCAGAGATCGCCTTCTTGACCGCAAACTCCAGGAGCGTGTCCAACTCGATGGCCATCGTTGTCCTTTAGGCTGAGACGATGATCAGGCCTCGCTGTTTCCTGTCACGTCTGTTTTGGGGCCCTCCTTCCCCTCCTCTGTCGGCGCGTCCGAGAGGCCGGCTTCCACCATGATCTTCTCTCTGATTTCGGTTATCATCTCGGGCTGTTCCTGTATGGTCAGGACCGTGTTGTCCCGTCCCTGGCCCAGGCGCTGGCCCGCGTAGGAGTACCACGATCCGGACTTTTCGGTGATGCCGAGGCGCGACGCTGTGTCCAGGAGATCGCCGAGGCTGTGGATACCATCGCCGTAGATGATGTCAAACTCCGCCTCCCGGAAGGGGGGCGCCATCTTGTTCTTCACCACCTTCACCCGGGTCCGGGAGCCCAGGACCAGGTCGCCCTTCTTGATCGTCCCGATGCGGCGGATGTCCAGGCGGACCGACGAATAGAACTTCAGCGCGTTGCCGCCCGTGGTGGTCTCGGGGCTGCCGAACATCACCCCGATCTTCATGCGGATCTGGTTGATGAAGATGACCACGGTCCGGCTCCTGGAGATCGAGCCGGTGAGCTTGCGCATGGCCTGGCTCATGAGCCGGGCCTGGAGCCCCACGTGGCTGTCTCCCATCTCGCCCTCGATTTCGGCTTTTGGGACCAGCGCTGCCACAGAGTCGACCACCAGGCAGTCCACAGCGTTGCTCCGCACCAGCATATCCACAATCTCCAGGGCCTGCTCGCCGGTGTCCGGCTGGGAGACCAGCAGGTCCTCGATGTTGACCCCGAGCTTCTGTGCGTACGCGGGATCCATAGCGTGCTCCGCGTCGATGAACGCGGCGACCCCGCCGCCTTTCTGGGCCTCGGCCAGCGCGTGGAGGGCCAGGGTGGTCTTCCCCGACGCCTCGGGGCCGTAGATCTCCACGATTCGGCCCCTGGGGAGGCCTCCGATGCCCAGGGCGATGTCCAGCCCGATGGATCCGGTGCTGATCACCGGGACCCGCTGGAGGGTGGCGTCGCCGAGGCGCATGATCGCACCTTGACCGAACTGGCGTTCGATGGCCTGAAGGGTCATCTCCAGGGCGTTGTCACCGCTGAACTGCTGCTTCGGACTCGTCTTCTTTGCGCTCATCCTTGACCCCTCAGCTCGAGTCGTTTCAGCGGGCGGAACGGTTGATCTCGATGCCCGTCAGATGCCCGGTTTTCCAGCACGACCAGCTCCCGCACCGGCAGCTCGCCCAGATCCTCGGTGTCGAGCTCGAGCATCACGCTGCCGAACTCCCGGGTGTCGCGGAATTTAGCGAAGAGCGCCACGGGGATGTGGGCCTCGAAGGGCTGGGGGGAGTGGTGCTCGATCCCCATCTCCTCCAGCACCTCGATGAGTCCATCCCGGAGCATGGCGAGGTGCGCGTCGGGGTCCTCGACCACGCCCCAGAGCGCATCGACATTTGCCTCGGGGGTCTCCGCGTTGGGTTCGCCGTGGGGTGTCAGCCTGCTCAGGCCACAGGAAAAGGGCGCGGTTTTACCCGTTACTTCTCCGACGCGCTCTTGAATAATCTCCACCAGGTCCTCCCGCACCATGCCCAGGTGCAGGAGGGTCACGTGCATCAACTCCGGCGGGATCCAGAACGCGTCGATATGCGTCGGGTCCGAGACCCTGGCCAGTGCGGCCGCGGCCCTGCCAAGTTTCTCCGCCGCTGGTGCGGGGACATCCACGGTGATCAGGATCTCCCGATACTGGAAGCCGTCCGACTCGTCCTGCTTCATGCTCGTCACTTGTCTCTCCTTCATTGGGGCCATGGGCCCCTATGCCTTTGCGCCGTCTTTGTCATCTTTGTTTGTCCCGCTGGCCGGGAGCCCCTCCTTGCTCTGGAGGGTATACCTCTTGCGTTTGTTCGTGGGGATGGTGCTGTCCCGGTCGTACTTGTCCTTGAGGTTGTCGAGGTCAGAGGTGTCCTTGACATCCATCAGGGAATCGGGATCCGCTCCTACCATAAACCATTGGGTCTCGCTGAACTCCCGGGAGCCTTTCTTTTCAGGTCCGGGTTGTTTGGACGCATCCTCGCTGGAAGACTTGTCCCAGCCCACGTCCCCCAGGGTTTCGTCCACCGCGGATTCGGGGTCCTGGATCGCCGCGGGGACCTTGTCCTTCGCAGCTTTATCTGCTTCGGAGGCTTCGGGGGCATCAGGTGGGATGGGGATCAGTTCGCTGCCGTCTATTGGACAGAAGTTTCCGTCCGTCGGCCACTTCCGTCCACACTTGGCACAGAGCTTCATGGCAACCTCTCTGTGTGTCAATCCAGATCGGCCTAATGTTAGTCCAAGCTCCGGGATCTTTCAAGCTGTCTCGCGGACGCGTCATCTGATAGCATGCTTATCATGTCAGGATGGAGACGCTTCAGGTTCAAGGGCCGCCAGAAGGCCTGGGTCCGTATCGATGACGGGGGAGAGCCCCTGGTACAGCGGGGACGGGTCGAGGTGGCGTTCAAACGCGGCGACGTGCGGACATACCAGGCAGCGGCGGGGACCATCGCACCTCTGGAGGATGCGGAGGAGATGTCTGACGCTGCCTGGGAGGAACGACGGACGGAGGCCGCTGTCCCGCCCTCGCAGCCGCAGGCCCCCGCTGCGTCCCCTGAGCCCGGTTCTCCGGCGTTACCGCCCAAACGTGGCCGTCGCCGTCGTCCGGCTGCTGTCAAGATCTGGACCGACGGTGCGTGCTTCGGCAACCCCGGTCCCAGCGCCGCGGGCGCGCTCCTGGTCTTCAAGGGCCGGGAGAGGGAGCTGCGGCTCTTCCTCGGCGAAGGCACCAACAACACGGCGGAGCTCGAGGCAATCCGCATGGGTCTCCTGGCCCTCAAGGACCGCACCGTCCCCGTGGACCTCCACACGGACTCCTCTTATGCCATAGGAGTCTTGACCCTCGGGTGGCGCGCCAAGGTCAATCGGGAGATGATCATGGAGATTCGTTCCCTGGTCCGGTCTTTCGATGACCTGCGAATCCTCAAGGTAGCAGGCCACGCGGGGATCGAGGAGAACGAGCGGGTGGATCAGCTGGCGAAGCTGGCGATCACCGAGGCCACAGGGCGCGAGCCCGCATAATCAAGTCCCTGTCTCTCGTAATGCCTCGAAGAGCTCCTGCTGTTTTTTGGTGAGAGTTTTCGGCAGCGCTGCGTCCAACTCCACGTAGAGATCCCCGCGGCCACCGGCTCGCCGGGGGAGCCCATAAGCACGGATCCGCAGGCGGGTTCCGTTCTTGGTTCCGGCCGATATCTTCAGGGAACGGGTGTCGCCGCCGGGGATGGGGACATCCACGGAGCCCCCCAGGACCAGGGTCGTGACCGGGACATCCATAGCTACAGCAAGGTCGTCGCCGTCGGGGCGGAACCTGT
>CAYOTU010000176.1:0-7604 GCA_964406905.1 uncultured Myxococcales bacterium
AGCTCGAGCAGCGCATCGCTCGGGCCTGGCGCAAGCATCAGACCCGCTCGGTCAACGTGATCAACCTCGTCACTGAGGACAGCATCGAGGAGCGGATGCTCGGAACCCTGGCGATCAAGCAGGAGCTGGCCGACGGGGTCCTGGACGGCGCGGGGAATCTTCGCAGCCTGAAGATGGGCTCCGGCGGGCGCAGCGCGTTCATGGAGCGCCTGGACACGGTCATGGGGCGCGCGCCCTCTGCGGTGCAGCCCGCGGTGGCCCCCGCACCGGCCCCGGCACCTGACCTGCCCCCTGAGGAGCGGTTTCGCCAGGATCTCTCGGCCCGCCTCGCTGACCGGCTGCTCCTGTTGGACCTCCGTCCAGCCCCGGACGGGGGGAACACCCTGCTGGTGGTCGTGGACCGCGACCCCGAAGACGTCATGGACTTGGCCCGCGGCCTGTCGATACGCGCCTGGGGCGACTCAGCACCAGGCATCGAGGTGCTGGATCGCACCACCTGGGACGCTATCCAGCGCTTGGCCAGGACAGGCCTCGTCAGCTTCGGCGCAGCAGCGCCGCGGCGCCTCCATGCCCACGACAGCCTCGGGGACCCCGAGGCCGACGCCAGGGACCGGCGCCGCGCTGACGCGAAGAGCCGCGTCGCCGCGACGGTCCGAAACCGGAAGATGGCCAAGGTGCTGGCGGACGGCGGCTTCATAGCAGAGGCCCTGCGCCCCCTTGTCGATGCACTCACTGAGACCCTCCGGGCCTTGGCCTGGTGGCACGATGGCACCGACAGCCTTCCCCCGGCCGAGGCCCTGGTCCAACTGAGCCGGGCAGCGGTCCTGCCCGCGTCCAGCGGAGACCAGCTCTCGGACCTCCTCCATCGCCTCGCTGATCCCGAGACGCTCATCGAGGAGGAAGCTGCGGCAGCAGGAGCAGCCGCTATCGAAGCGCTCGCCGTGCTGGATGAGGTCCTCAAGTAGGAAATTTCAGCTCCCCGCACTTTCGACCCAGCGACGCACACCCCAGCGCAGGAGGGCTCGAAGGTAGCGAGCGCTATCGGGGCCGACCAGCCAGGCGGCTAGACCCAGGAGGAACCAGGAGAACGCGTAGGCAACGGGTCCGCCGATCACGACGAGGAACGGGTCGCCGGTCAAGGCAGCAGCAGCCCCGAGCGCGGCGACCACGGGCCATCCGAGGATGAAGTTCAGGACGAAGAGGATCAGGCCAAGGACGAGGCGCAGGGACGGTCGCCCCTGGAAGATCTCCAGATCGGCCCGCTCCGCCACAGCGCGCTGTGCGAAGCCAGTTCTTCCTATACGTCGTGCCAGCCAGCCCAGAGCCACCTCCCGGACAGTCCAGGCCCCAATTTACCCGCGTAGTGGGATAAGTCCACCTCGGCTTCTTGCCGCCGCGCGCTGCCCGTGGCACAATCATTCCCGAACGCAATTTTGGACCGACACTAGAGGAGGACGAAATGAGGAGGACGCTGACCTGTCTGGTCGTGCTGGCCCTGCTGGGCACAGCGACGGAGGCCTTCGCTACGGACACCCGCATCCAGAGCATGGGCGGCGGGCATAAGTACTACACGGTACTGGACGAGGCGGCGGTGCTGCTCTTCCCCTCCACCCTGGTGCTCTTCCCGAACGTGGTCGTGGTGGAGGGCGGCTTCGGCTGGCCCGCAGGCGACGAGCTGGGCAACGCTGAACCGGGGATCCAGGGGGGCACCACAGCGTCCAATACACCGTACAACGCGGCAGGGGGGATCCACCTGGGCCTTGGCGAGAACGCTGTCCTGGGCGTCTACGGGTCCAGTCTCTCCCGCAACGTCTCATGGAACTCCCTGAGTTGGGCCCTGGCGAACTGGAGCGACACCAAAGACATGCCCGGAGATCAGATCGACGGTGACACCTCGATCCGCAACGCGGACCACAAGGGCACCGTCCTCTACGCGCACCGACTCGGCAAGACCCGCCTGGGCGCTGCGCTCTCCGTCTGGGGCGACTCCTACAAGGTCGAGTCCCCCGCCACTCAAGCGGTCGAGCGCGGCGGGCTCTGGGTCGAAGGCCGCATCGGCGCGGGCTTCGACTTCGGCGGCCGCAACTCCGCGGACCTGGCCCTGGGCTTCCACTACGGGGCCTTCACGGACGACATGGTCCCCACCGCGAACACCACGGCCTTGAGCACCCGCCTGAAGGGCGACGCGTCTTGGGGGTTAGCCCTGGACGCGCGCACCATGATCGAGGCCGCGGGCAACTTCGTGGTGCCCTACCTGGCCCTGGACTTCGGCGGCGACGGCGTCAAGTGGAACGAGCAGACAAAGGACGCGCCCTCGATCTCCGGCAGCACCTTCGCCCTGGCCGCGGGGGTGGATTTCCTGATCACGCCCCTGGAGAACTTCCACATCGTCCCCGGCCTGGGCCTGGGCTACGGCATGAACGTCATCAAGGGCGACGAGATCGAGAAGAACGACAACGACCTGATGATCCCCTACTACGGGGTCGGCCTGGACGCGCGGGTGGTGAAGTGGTTGGCGCTGCGCTTCGGCTTCAGCCAGGCCGTGGTTTTTTCAAAAAGAGAGACTATCACCCGGGACATCCGGACCCACGACGTGGTCACCCGCTTCCGCACCGGCTTCGGCCTGGAATTCGGCAACGTGTCCATGGACTTCCTGCTGGATCCGACCTTCTGGACCGGCGGCCCCTCCGCGCTCTTCGACAGCGGCGACAACTTGGCCGCCCAGTTCGCGCTAAAAGCCATCTGGTAGCGTTGAAACCCCCCTCTATGGGAGGCCCTTCAGGGCCGATTCGGGGCTGAAGCCCCTCCCTCAATCAATCCTTGATCTCCACGATCTCGGTCTGCGCGACCGCCTCATCCAGCAACGCATCCAGCTTGTCCAATGGGGCCTCTACCTCGAGGATCTGCTTTACGCGACCCCGGGTCTCGGGATGGGAGGGAGCGAAGAGCGCGCAGCAGTCGAGGTGTGGACGGATCGAGATGTCGTAGGTGCCCAGGGAGCGGGCCTTATCCATGATCTCCTGCTTGTCGAAGCCCACCAGCGGTCGCAGTATCGGCAGGCTCGACGCTTCCTCAATAACCGCCAGGTTCTCCATGGTCTGGCTGGCCACCTGCGCCAGGCTCTCCCCCGTGATCAGCGCACCGCCCTTGACGTCCCTGGCGATACGGCAGGCGATGCGGATCATGGCCCGGCGATAGAGGAGGACGAGCAGAGCGCCGGGGACATTGTCCCTGAGGTACTCCTGCACCGCGGTGAAGGGCACCACCCGCAGCCGCAGGGGTCCGTGCCAGCGTGCAATCACCCGCGCCAGATCTTCGACCTTGCGACGGGCCTGATCCGAGGTGTAGGGAAACGAATGGAAGTAGACGGCCTCCAGGCGAACCCCCCGCTTGGCCACCATCCACGCGGCCACCGGGGAGTCTATCCCCCCGGACAGGAGAAGAATCCCCGTGCCGGAGCTGCCCACAGGCAGGCCGCCCGGCCCCGGGATCCGGTCCACGTAGAGCCATGCTTTGTCCTGGTGTACCTCCACCCCCAGGTTCATCTCCGGGGTGGATAGATCTACCTTCAGCCCTTGGTCCTGTACCACCGCTGCGCCGAGCAGCCTGCTCACGTCCATGGAGCCGAAGGGGTGCCGCTTCCACGGGCGGTTCGTGGTCACCCGGAACCGCTCCACGGGGTGCTCCTCCAGATGGGCTGTGGCGAGGTCCCGCCCCGCGGCGATGATCGCGTCCATGGTCGGTTCGCTCATGACCACGGGGCTCACCGAGGTCACCCCGAAGGTCGTCGCCAGCCGCGCTGTGAGACGTGCCGCTGTGTCCGGATCCATGGCCTCTCGATCCCGCCGGAACACCAGGAACCTCCCGTGGGGTCCCCCCACCTCGATTCCCTCCCAATCCGCCAGTTTCTTTACGAGGTTGCCCTGGAGCCGCCCCAGGAACACCCGACGGTTCCCTTTTTTTAGAAAGATCTCACCGTAACGTATGAGGATAGCGTCGATCATCTTGCCTCCAGCAGCCGGTTGGCCTGGCGTACGCACTCTGTTGCAGCACGATCCACCTCCGCCGAAGTGGTCTCAGGGCCCAGGGAGATCCGCACGCTCCCTGCGCGTTCAGCGAGGCCCATCGCGACCAATACGTGAGAGGGCCGATCCGATGACGAGTGGCACGCGGAGCCCGCGGCTATCCAGATCCCCACAGCCTCGAGGAAGTGCACCAGGTTCTGGGCCCGGATCCCCGGCACCCGCAGGCTGATGATCCCGGGGAGGCGCCGCGCCGGGTCCGCAGGACCGTTGATAGACGCGCCCGGGATCCCCGCCAGGACAGCCGCTGTGAATCGGGCTCGGAGGTCCTCCAGGCGGGCCGCGGTGGCCTCACGCCCGGCCCAGGCCGTCTCCGCGGCGACAGCGAAGCCCGCGGCTGATGCCGGATCTTCGGTGCCGGGGCGCAGGCCCCCCTCCTGGTCACCGCCGCCCATGAGGGGCGTGATTCTCACCCCCCGCCGGACGAAAAGCGCGCCTATTCCCCGGTGACCGCCCAGCTTGTGCGCGGTCACCGATGCCAGATCCACCTTTCCCAGGGGCAGCGCTACGCGGGCGAATGTCTGCACAGCGTCTGTGTGTACCAGCGCGGACGACGCATGGCGACGCACCAGGGCCGCCAGGCGCGGGAGCCGCTGGAGGGTGCCCACCTCGTTGTTGCCGTGGATCAGGGAGACCAGGCCCACGTCTTCGTCCAACAAGCCGACAAACGCTTCCTCGTCCACTAGCCCGTCACGATCCACCGGGATCCGCTCAACAGCGATCCCGTCCCGCTCCAGGAGATGAGCGGCCTCCAGGGCCGCGGAATGCTCGATCGCTGAAACAAGGACCCGGGGCCTCCGCCGATATCTGGCTCCCCCCTGGATGGCCAGGTTCACCGCCTCGGTGCCGCCGGAGGTAAAGAACAGCTCCTCGGGGAGGCAGCCGGCCACGGCAGCCAGGCGACGGCGCGCGTCCTCCAGGGCCGCTGCGGCCACAGCGCCGGCTCGATGCGCCGACGAGGGGTTGGCCCAGGCTGTGTCCAGGATGGCATCAAAAGCCCGACGCGCCGCGGGCAGGGGCGGCGAGGTGGCCGCGTGGTCGAGGTAGATCCCTTCGGGCATGGGGACAGGCTAACGAAAGAGACTTGAGATGGACTGATCGTAGTGGATGCCCTTGATCGCCTCTGCAAAGAGAGGCGCCAGGCTCAGGATCCGCATCTTAGGCGTCTTCTTGTGCTGCACCGGAATCGTATCGCAGACCACCAGCTCGTCAAAGTCAGACTCTGAGAGGCGGATGTGTGCGTTGTTGCTCAAAACGCCGTGGGTAGCGGCAGCGGAAACCGAGATCGCACCTTTGGCCTTCACGAACTCCATCGCTTCGATCAAGGTCCCGCCCGTGGCGATTTCATCATCTACGAGGAGCGCGTGCTTGCCCTCTACATCGCCGATCAGGTGTTTGGCCTTGGGCTTCTCGTCGTTGCCCTCGCGGCGCTTGTCTACGATGGCCATGGGCAAATCCAGGCGATTGGCGTAGCGCCCCAGCTCCTTGGCCTCCCCCGCGTCCCCGGCCACGAGGACGTAGTTCGTCAGGTCCCGCTGCAGGAAGTAGTCCGAGATCACCGGCGCCGCAATAAGCTGGTCCACCGGGCAGTGGAAGAAACCAGTGATCTGGGGCGCGTGGAGGTCGGCGGTGAGGACCCGGTTGGCCCCCGCTGTCTCATAGAGATCCGCCAGGAGACGGGCAGTGATCGAGATCCGAGGCTGGTCCTTCTTGTCCGACCGCGAGTAGGGGAAATAGGGGAGCACCGCGGTTATACGCGCTGCAGACGCGCCCCGCAGCGCGTCGAGCATGATCAACGACTCCATGATGTTCTCGCTTACCGGCGGCGCCATGGTCTGGATCACGAAGACGTCATCCCCCCGGACATTCTCCAGGATCTTGACCATGATATTCTCGTTGGAGAACTTGATGATCTTCACCGAGCCCAGCGAGACGCCCAGATGCGCGGCCACAGCCTCCGCAAATGCTGGGTGGGACGACCCAGCGAAGACCTTGAGCTTACCGTACCGCATGATAACCCCTCCCCCCGTTCATTTCCGTTTGGAACCCGCCCGCTGGGCAGGATAATCCTGCGCAACCGCGCGTGTCAATCCGCTAATCCCAGGAAATGACCGATCAGGAAATGGCTGCCGCAGACCAGGGGCGGCGGCAGTCCCGGCGCTGTGACGGGGAGGCGCTCAATGCCCGCCATGGGACTCGCCGCGACCTCCGCTGTCGCAGGCCCCGGGCAGGCCCGGATCAGGGCCTCCGGGGAGTGATGCGCAGCGCCGGGAAGGGGGCAACAGATCAAATGTTCGGTCAGCGCGGCCAGAGGCGCCAGCACCCCTGCCGCGTCCTTATCGTCCTTGAGCGCTACCAGGGCAGCGGGGCAACGGCCCCAGCGGGCCCCGTAGCTCGCGGCCAGGGCCTCGGCGCCGTGGGGGTTGTGGGCCACGTCCAGGAGCACGCGGCGTCCCCTCGCCCGGACCTCCTGGAACCGGCCGGCCAGATGTGCCTCAGCGATCCCCCGGGCCGCTGAGGCCGGGTCCATTGGCTGGCCCGTTAGGCCGGGGAGGAGCTGCGCGGCAGCGGCCAACGCCAGGGCCGCGTTCCCCCCCTGGTGCTCTCCTGCCAGCCCCGGTCGGACCGGTCCCACAACGAGGCCGCCGGGACCCTTCCAGCGCAGCGCAGCGTCTTCTTCCCAATTCCAGCGCCAATCAACGCCCTCCCGCAGGACCGGAGCAGCGTGGACCTTTGCCACGACAGCGGCCAACGCTGCCGCAGCCTTCGGGGCCTGCGCTGCCAGGCACGCTACGCGGCCGGGCCGCAGAATCCCCGCCTTCTCCCGCGCCACCGCGGCCAGGCTGTCCCCGAGGAGATCCGTGTGGTCCAGGCCGACGGACGTAATAATCGAGAGGTCGGGGTCGCAAGCGTTGGTCGCGTCCAACCGCCCGCCGAGGCCGACCTCCAGGATCCAACAGGGCAGTGCGGCAGAGCGGAAGACCTCGACGGCCACCGCGGTGATCCACTCGAAGCCTGTCAGCTCCACCTTTTCCGCGGCCTCGGCCGCTGCTACAACAGCCAGGGCCGGTCCAACCCTTGCGTCGTCTATAGAAACGCCGTCCAGGCGGATCCGCTCAGCGGCAGACACCAGATGGGGAGAGGTATAGAGGCCCGTCGCCACCCCGTGGGCTCGCAGGACCGCGTCCAGGAAAGTGGCGGTGGATCCCTTGCCGTTGGTCCCTGCCACGAGTATCCGCGTCGCTGAGCCTGCAGCTCCCAGGCGTTCGAGGACCGCCAGGATCCGCTCCAGCCCCGGCCGCATACCGAGACGCCAACGGCGCCGAAATTCATCATCCAGGAACGCCACGTTCGCCTCCGATCATTGAACCAGATTCTCGAAGATCGGCCCAACCTCCCTGTTTTCCACAGGGATCCTGCGATGCTCGGCCAAAAGCGGGGGGCAAAGATCCAGACCTTGTCTCATGCGGGTACGCGTCACACATCCAGTTCTGTGGCGCTGTGGAAAACCTGTGAGAAAAT
>CAYOTU010000177.1:0-7570 GCA_964406905.1 uncultured Myxococcales bacterium
ATCCCGAATCAGCGCCACCTCCCCGTCAACGTCCGGCGCAGCGGACCAGCGCAGGCGGTCAATAGCCTCGGCCATCTCCGTGGCCGCTGCCGCTGCGGGGTGATTGGCCTTGGCGGCCTCGGTCGCGAGCTCGTTCAGGGTGCGGTCGGGTGAGACCTTGAGGCCCGCGCGGGTCAGCGCGCGGCGGACCTTTCTTTCCCAGCGGCGGCCGACACCTCCACGGGGAGCGCGGTTGCGGAAACGTTTCCATAGACGATGGGAGAAGATCAGGAACAGAACCAGGGCCACGAAGTAGAGGAGCATGCGACCCGTGTCCGGATTCCAAAGCGTATGCTGGACCTTTTTGCTCGCTTCTCTGATCTTGTTTGGGGTGATGTCGCCGGAGAGGTCCAGGTCCAGGCGGTCAGGGCTGAACGCGTTCCAGATGCCTGAGTAGACACGGAGCTGGGCCTCCAGGTCGAACTCAACGATCCACTTGAACCACTGGAGACGCAGCATGTCGTACCAGAGATCCAGGGTACCGAGGAGGCCCCTGCTGAACTTCGATGGATTCGGCGGCGTCGGGTCGAAGGGGATCCAGCCGTAGTCCGGGAAGAAGACCTCCACCCAGGAGTGCGCGTCGGATTCCTTGATCAGGTAGTAGTCCCCGAAGTCGTTGTACTCGCCCCCCAGGAAGCCGTTCGCTGAGCGCGCCGGGACGCCCACGGTGCGCAGCATCACTGCCATGGCCGTAGCGAAGTACTCGCAGTGGCCGAAGCGCTGCCCGAAGAGGAAGTCTGCCAAGGGATCCGCCGGGTCGTGGCCGCCCTCGGTGGAATACGAGAACTCGGCCAGGAGATAACTCCGGATTGCTATGGCCTTGTCGTAACGGTTCTGAGCGCCCGCTGTGACCTCCTCGGCCAGGGCCTTGATCCGGGGGTCGAGATCAAAGGGGAGCGGAAGATAGAAGCGGTTGACCCAGCCAGGGTCGTTACCATCAGAGTCTCGGAGATGATCGGGTCGGGACTCAGGGCGGATGGAGCGCACCCTGTACGCGAGCGCTGAGCCCTCGGGGCCTTTCCATGTGAGGTTCCAGAAGGTGTCCGCTGAGAAAGTCTTGGTGGTTCCACGGAAGTGGTCGAGCTCCCCCTCCAGGGGCCGGACCCCCGCCACGTGGGCGATGCCGAAGATGACCCGTTTCCCGGTGGACATGGGCTCCTGGTAGATATCGTACTCCAGGGTCTCGATTCCCTCCGCTGGTTTGTTCCAGACCTTGTCCCACCAGGTGGCGAAGAAGCCGTCCGGGTTGGGGTAGAGATGCCATGATTTGGATTGCTTGATCTCCCAGCCCCGTCCCGTGTAGGCCTCGAAGGTGATCCCGGTGAGGCGGATGCTGCCATCGGGGACCTCCCTGCCTCCGGGGAACTCTACCCGCATGACGACCTTCTGTGAGTCCTGGATCGTTCCGAAGTGGCCGAGTTGGATGCTCTCGGAAAAACCTGAGACCGGCGTGGACCGGCGGGTCTGGGCTGAAAAAAAGCCCAGACCGAGGCGGGGGAAGAGGAAGAAAAGCGCCATGGAGCTTATCAGGAGCACGAAGGCCAGGGCCGATGTGCCTGTGAAGAGGGACGTGCGCACCATAGCGGAGGCCTTCCACCCTACCCCGCCGCCGTCCTCCTCCGCGTTCTCCACCTGCTGTCGGACGTGGGTCAGGAGGAGGGTCCAGATCAGGGTGATCGCGTACGGCAAAAAGAAGATAGCGAAGGTGATGTCAGGGTTGAGCACAGAGCCTGCGATCATCACAAGGAAAGCCAGGACCGCCACCTGGAAGTACTGGCGCGCGTTGGTCGTCTGGAGTGCTCGGGCCACGGCCGCGGCCAGCGCGAAGATCACCGTGTAGCCGAGCCAGTTCCCGGACTCGAAGGCCAGCAGGAACAGCACGCCGAAGAGCGCTACGAGGAGCGCTGTGAGCGCGAGCCGCCGGCCGCGGCTCCATTCCCGATGCCCGTTCCACGCGGCCACGGCTAGTCCCGCGACCACGGGACCCCATACAAAAATGCCGAACTCCAGGGAGAAGTACACCATGGCCAAGGCGCTGAGGAGATTGAGCCCCGCGGACCAACGCAGGGCGCGATCCAGTCGACTCATGACGCCTCCCGCCGGGCCTCGACCTGGAAGCGAACGCCCGCAACCTCGGCCTGGTGGGGCAGGCGTACCCATAGAACATCCCAATTCGTGGGAAGATCGAGGACAGCCTCGGGCCGGGACGAGCCGTGGTCGGCCACCTCGGTCATGGCCAGGATCTCCAGGAGGGTCTCCAGAGCGCTGAGCCCGGCGCGGGGCGGGAAGAGCGTCCCCGGAATCGAGAGGCCCACGGCCCAATCAAAAGAGGAGAGCTTCGCTGCGACGCTGGCCGCGACATCAATTGCGTGATCAGCGGGCTCGTCGTGGCCGTCGGGCGTTCGTTCCGGCAAGACAGCGACGACGAGGCGCCGAGCCGAGAGGGCCTGGTACTCCTTGACCACCAGATTACCAGTACGCGCTGTGCGTTTCCAGTGAACGTCCCGAAGATCGTCGGTGGGCTGAAAGCCCCGGGCGCTGTAGAACTCCGTGCCGCGGCCCTTGCCCGCAACGTCGAACTGCTCGCCCCATCCCAGCAGACGGGCGACATCGCCGACGTCCACGTCCACTCGGGGATATACCAGGAACTCGCTCGGTTCCGGGTAGAACCGGGACTTACTGAAGAACGAAAATGGGTAGGAGGTGGCCAGGGATAATCCAGCGCTATGGTACCGCCCCCTGCGCATGAACCGGAACGTCGGGAAGCCCGGGGCCGTGGCTGCGGAGGGTACACTCAGGATCCGGCCCGGCGCGCAGGAAGCGCCCTCGACGTCGATGACCTCCGAGACCTCGAGGCTGTACGACGCCAGGCGCCTCTTTTGGTTGGTCAGGTCCACACGCCCCGTAGCGTCCCGCCCGGCGTGGAGCTTGTCCGGGTAATGGCGGCGCCACTTGATGCGCTGGAGAGTGATCTCCGAGAGGATCCCGCTGAAAACGATCAGAGACACGAGGAGGCCTACCACGAGGTAGAAGAGGTTGTTCCCCGTGTTAATCGCTGCGAAGCCCATGCCGAAGGTCAACAGGAGCAGGAACTTGCCCTCGTTGGTGAGGCGGAGCTTCCGCGGGAACAGGCGATTGCTGCGGCCCAGTCTTACCAGGAATTTGAACCGGTGCGACTTCTCGAACCAGCGGATGAAGAACAGGGAGTTCGCAAATGCCCAGAAGATGACGAAGAACCGGAAGCCCTTAAATTGAGGGAAGCGGATCGTCAGGTAGACGAAGGTGGCCGTAAACAGCACCAGGGCCGAACCCACGATGGAGAGCTTGAAGCCGCGGGGCCAGATGAGGGGCCGGCCATCGGTGGTACGCCGTTGCCCGGTTTTCACGGTAGTGGAACCGACTCCACGATTTTGAGCAGGACGTTTCGTGATTGTTGGCGCCGACCCCCGCTGCGTTCCCCGTGGAGCCAGAGGCGGTGGGCCAAGACGTGGGGCGCCAGTGTACGGATGTCGTCCGGGGTCACGAAGTCGCGGCCCCGCAGCCAGGCCAGGGCCCGGGACGCGCGGTAGAGCTGAATTCCGGCCCGGGGGCTGGCCCCCAGGAGGATCTCCTCGGACTCCCGGGTACCCTTGAGGATCGCCTGGATGTAGCCCACCACTGCGTCCTTCACCACTGGCTTCTGAGATGCGCGACACCAGGCCGACAGCTCCTCGTGTTGCGCTAGCGCTGGCACGGCCTCAAGTCGCTGGGAATCATCGTCCTGGACGATTACGGAGCGTTCAGCAGTGTCCGAGGGGTACCCCATTGTGAGGGACATCATGAAGCGATCCATCTGGGACTCGGGCAGGGGGTAGGTCCCATGCAACTCCAGGGGATTCTGGGTAGCGATGACGAAATAGGATTCGGGCAGCGCGTGGGTGGTATTATCCACCGTGACCTGGCCTTCGCTCATGGCCTCAAGGAGCGCACTCTGAGTTCGCGGCGGGGTCCGATTGATCTCGTCCGCCAGGACCATCTGCGCAAAGATGGGACCCGGGTTGAACACGAAGCGGCTCTCACCCGCGTCAAAGACGCTGACGCCGATGACGTCCGCTGGGAGCATGTCCGAAGTGAACTGGATCCGTCGGAACGACGAGCCGAGGGCTCGAGCCAGGGCCTTGGCCAGGATGGTCTTCCCTACCCCGGGTACGTCCTCCAGTAGCACGTGTCCTCCGGCGACCAGGCAAACCGTCACAAGCTCTACGACATCGGCCTTGTCCAGCAGGACCCGATTGACCGCGTCCATGAGATCCCGCACTGATGATGTGGGCTGGTTCGAGTTCATCAAGGTTTCCCTGGGTTCCGCCATGCCGTCTCCTGATCTCGTGAACTTCGCGCGCGCCCGGGAACAATTTGACAAGTCTGGACCATAGATGGTATTTTTTCAAGGGCGCTCGGCGCCGCTTCTGAACATGGAGGGATGGCCATGAAGTCCAATCTTGCGCGGCTCGCGCTTCTCTTCGTCCTCTTGGCCTTGGCGGCCTGTAACGGTTCCGATGTCGTGAAAACCGATATCGGGATCGAAGTGGCGGACACCGAGCCCGGGGACATCCCGGGCGACGGATCCCTGGACGTGGTGCTCGGCGGCGAAACAGCGGATCAGGTCGGGGGAGATATCGAGGATGATGGCGATGGCGATGGCGGCGGGGGCTGGGACGGTACCGACGCGGGCAACTGTCCCGGCAGCTTCGGATGCTCCTGCGAAGACAACAGCGACTGCTTCTCCGGCTACTGCGTCGAGACCTGGGAGGGTAAGGTCTGCAGCACCCATTGCATCGAGGAGTGCCCCGAGTCCGGCTGGATCTGCCAGCTCATCGTGGACTCATGTCCGGACTGCCAATCGATCTGCGTGCCCTCGAACATCCACCTCTGTCAGCCCTGCTGGAACAACTCCGATTGCACCAGTCCGTTCACACAGAGCGGAGATCTCTGTCTGGACTACGGTCCCTACGGTAAGTTCTGCGGCGGGGAGTGCGATGTGGATCAGGACTGCCCCGCTGACTACGTTTGCGAGGAGATGACTATAGAGGGGCTCAAGTCCGGGCAGTGCGTCCCGGAAAACGGGGTCTGCGTCTGCTCCGAGAAGTCGATCCTTCAGCAGCGGACCACGATCTGCTACGAGCAGAACGAGTTCGGGATCTGCTACGGCGAGAAGATCTGCCTGCCCAGCGGCCTCTCCGATTGTTCGTGCAACACCCCTGCACCGGAGCAGTGCAACGGCTTCGACGACGACTGCAATGAACAGGTCGATGACAACATCCCGCAACAGGACTGCGAGGTGGTCAACGCGTACGGAATTTGCCGCGGGACCTGGCAGTGCCAGGATGGGGAGCCCTACTGCGATGCTCCGCAGGCCAAGCCAGAGGCATGTAACGGCCTGGACGACGACTGCGACGGCGACGTGGACGAGGACTTCCCCGACACCAACGGCGACGGCGTCGCGGATTGTCAGAGCGACGACTTCGACGGCGATGGGATCCTGAACCAGAACGACAACTGCCCCTGGGACTATAACCCCTTCCAGGAGAACAACGACCTGGACGGCATGGGGGACGTCTGCGATCTGGACGACGACAACGATCAATCAGCGGACGACGTGGATTGCGAGCCCTTCAACGTCTGGGTGTACCCCGGCGCGGTGGAGCAATGCGACGGGATGGACAACGATTGCGACGGCGATGTTGACGAGGGCTACCCGGACTTTGACCTGGACGGCCTGGCCGACTGCGTGGACTCGGACGACGACAACGACGGCGTCCTCGATGAGTTCGACAACTGTCTCCTCCAGTTCAACCCTGCTCAACTCAACACCGACGGTTTTCCCGACGGCGGGGACAAGTGCGACTTCGATGACGACAACGACGGCCTGGCCGACGACTCGGACAACTGCCCGCTCCATTACAACCCAGACCAGGCGGATACGGACGGCGACGGCATCGGCGACGCATGCTCCGGCGACGTGGACGGCGACGGGATCCCGGACGAGGAGGACAACTGCCCCACGATCTTCAATCCTGAGCAGGACAACGCGGATCTGGACATCTGGGGCAACGCGTGCGACGACGACGATGACAACGACGGCGAGCTGGACCTCACGGACTGCGCTCCCCTGAATCCCGAGATCAACCACTACGCGGCCGAGATCTGCGACGGCTTCGACAACGACTGCGACAGTCAGGTGGATGAGCTGAACAGCGCAGAGTGTACTGAGTACTTCCTCGACGAGGACGGCGACGACTACGGCCAGAGCAACTCCAAATGCCTCTGCGGACCCCAGGGGCTTTATACATCGGACAAGGCCGGGGATTGCAACGACAACGACCCCTCGGTGAACCCAGGGATAAACGAGGACTGCGATACCCCCAAGGACGACAACTGCAACGGCTCCGACAACGACGAGGACGCGGTAAACTGTATGCCCTTCTACCTGGACCAGGATGGGGACAGCTTCGGCCAGGCCGGCTTCTTCAAATGCCTCTGCCAGGGTACGGGGCAGTACACCGCACCCATGGCCGGGGACTGCAACGACGGCAATATCCTCATCAACCCCGGGGCCGCAGAGATCTGCGGAAACTTCATCGACGATGACTGTGACGGGGACCAGAACGACCCTGGTGCGGAAGGCTGCTCTACCTACTACTACGACAACGATAACGACGGCTTCGGCGCCTCGGATAACGGACTCTGCCTCTGCTATCCCTTCGGAGGATACAGCGCTACCTCCGAAGATGACTGCAACGACGACATATGGAGCGTCAACCCCGGTTCCTTCGAGATCTGCGGAGACGGCCTCGACAACAACTGTAACGGCACGGAGAACGACGAGGACGCGATCGGCTGCGAGTACTACTATGCGGACAACGACGCGGACGGCTACGGCTATCCGGGTGACTCAAAGTGCCTCTGCTCAGGTTTTGGGAAGTACACCACCAAGATAGCGAATGACTGCAACGACATGGTGCCGCAGATCAACCCCGGCGCGCCGGAGCTGTGCAACAACGCGGACGACAACTGCGACGGACAGATCGACAACGGGGACCACGACCAGATGTGCTTTCCAGGACCGAACCAGATCAGCGCCATCTGCGTAAACGGGGAGTGCGTGAGTACCGGCTGCGATGTCGGCTGGGCCGACGCGAACCTCGACTCGTCCGACGGCTGCGAGTGCAAGGAGGACGACTTAGAGTTGCAGAACGCTGTTTGCCAGTCAGCGTACGACCTGGGCTCTCTCAACGACAGCGGCGGCGGCAACTCGATGACGTTCGAGGGCAACGAGCCCAAGATGGACACAGGCGACTGGTACCGCTTTTACGCGAACGACGTTAACGAGGGCAGCAGCGAGAGCTTTCATGTGCGGATCAAGTTTATGAGCAACCCGAACAACAACTATGTCTTCGACGTATACTGGGGCGGCTGTTCGGGGCAGCATATGATCTGCTCCGGCACCACGGACTCTGAGTGGAAGACAGACTTCGTCCAGCCGGGAGTCACC
>CAYOTU010000178.1:0-7557 GCA_964406905.1 uncultured Myxococcales bacterium
GGGTCTGCTGCTGCTGTCTGCTGGTCCGGGATCTGGAAAAGAGGCCGACCACGGCGTCTTGGTGAAGGTTACCGCAGAGGGCTCAGTGTCCGCTAAGGCCGCGGCCCTGGTCTTCCAGGCGCGGCTTGCGAGCCTCGGGTCGGTGGGCCTCCTCGAGGGTCTTAATGCGTCCGCGCTGGCCCAGGAGGTAGCGCTGTCCGAAACCGGGCTCGTGGATCCGGACTTCCTGGTCAATGACGCGGCCCTGGCGCCGGACGTCACCTTGACCTTCAAGGACCGGGGCGGCCCGCCGGGGACCCGCTTCGAAGGGACCGTCACCCTGGTCGGAGCGGGGGGCGAGGAGAGGTCGGTCACGGTGACCTCGAGTGAGGACTTCTCCCTCTCGGCGCAGGACCGCGCAGCGCTCCTCCACGCCCTGCGAGAGGTCCTGCCTCCGGCGAAGCGTGCGATCTGGTCCGGGACCTGCCTCGGGGAGACGCCGGACCTCGACGCGCTCTCAGACGGACGCTGCGCAGCCGCGCTGGACGGCCTCTGCCGCGGCGCAGGCGCCCCGCCCTTCGGCGAGGTCGGATGCATCGCAACCTTGGCGAAAGCCATGGTGAAGAAGCGAAAACAGATGACCCGCGCGATGGATCACTACCTGGAGCTGACCCCGGCCGAGGAGGCCGTCTTTGCCCGGGTCCAGGCCAAGGACAAGAGCCTCAAGAACGACGAGGCGGCCCAGGACATCCTGAAGGATCTGAGCCTGCGATCCATGAAGGTCGACAAGGAGATCAAGGCCGCGCTCGAAGCCTTCAAGACTGGGATCCTGGTGGTCCTCGGACGTCGCCTGGCCACCCCGGCCGTGGTCTCACCAGGGGTGGGGAGCGAAGACGCCTCCTTCTCGGTCACGGGCCTGACCCTGACCGGCTTCCGGTTCAACAAGGGGGACCAGGGCCCCAAGGCCCTCCTGGATCTGGCCTTCACCGCGTCGACCCTGCGGGAGGAGCGAGAGCTCCACGGCCAGCAATATCGATACGACCGCGTGCTCCGGTCGTTCCAGATGCAAGGCCTCGACGCTGACGGTGGAGCGCTCTACACCTACCAGCTGCTGGTCCCCAAGGAGCAGACAGAAGGTGGCGTCATCCCCACCGCTGTCCCCCTGGAGCGCCTGGAGGTCACGGCCTCCTATGGCTTCGTGAAGGTGAACCGACGGGATGTGCGCGTTAAGTGATCTTCAGAGGCAATAGAGCCAGCGCCAAGAACGAAGGGTCTGCGGCGAAACAAATAGATCGCACCGAGGTTGCTGATGCGCCGCTCTCGCAAGGCGCGCAGCCGCAGGCATACTGTCCGTACGTTGAGGTTGCGGAACGAAGCGAGAGGGAGTGTAGCGGCGACCGAATGCACTGTTTGTTTCGCCGCAGACCCTAAAACTCAATCTCCGCCATCATCGCGAAGTGATCCGAGGGGTAGGTGAGGCGAGCAGCCCCAGCCAGACCATCGTGAGGATAATTTTCATGCCGGACCTTATCGTTTGCGTGTCCGCCGCGCTATCCGGCGGGCCACTTCGGGATCAAAAGGGAAGCCCTCCAGGGACACCGAGGGCATGGACGGGCATCGCCACGGACGGTCGAGGCTCCCAGCGAGGCGGTCGTAGGCGAGGACCGCGAGGTCGATGAGCACGACCACATCCTCGAGGCAAGACCGCACCAGGGTCTCCAGCGCACCGGCCCGGCCCCGGTGATGGTCCTGCCACAGGAGCACCGCGGCATAGCCGTTCAGGTCCTCGAGGTCCTCGCCCCGGCAGAACCCGAGCTGCTTCTGGATTTTCTTCAGCCCCCCGGTGATCTCCAGCCGCCGCAGCGCAAAGTAGAGGTCCACGTGGAAGGGTGGGAACTGGAAGCGGTAGCGCCGGAGGTCGTCCAGGAGGAAGGGCACGTCGAACTGGCGCCCGTTGAAGGTCAGGAGGACGTCGGTCTCCAGGAGGATGTCGGCCAGGGACTCGGCCCAGTCCCGCTGGTTCGCGACCAGCGCGATGGGCTCGAAGTTCGTCGCGTGGCCGCAGATCCCGATCACCGTGGTCCGGTTGCTCGGGGGACGCATCCCCGTGGTCTCGATGTCCAGTGCGAGCCAGCGCAGGGGCTTGACCTCGTCCCCGTCCCGATGCACCAGGGCCCGCCAGTGCTCACCGGGTTCGAGGAGGCCCGCCATCGTGTCCCAGCGGCCCTCCGCTGCCTCGGCCACGCAGCACTCCAGGATCTCCCGGCGGTGCTGGGGCAGTCCGGGCACCGGGCCAGCCCCGTTGATGTCGCTCCAGGCGTTGTAGCCCCCACGCCAGAGGCGCTGTTCCTTGGTGGGTCCGATTCCTGGTAGATGGATATAGGTTTCGTTCAGCATCCTCGCCGCCCTTCTCGCTGCGATGATTCTAGCGGAGGCGAAGGGAATCTGCTACTCCTGTCTTGACAAAGTCACCAGGAGAAAACATGGACCTCGACAGCCTGGAACTTACCCTCACCGCGGACGTGCGAAGAGAGGCGAAGCGGCTGGTCGCGCTGCGGCGGGACTTCCACCGTCACACCGAACTCCAGTGGGAGGAGCGCCACGCCCAGGCCCGGATCCTCGAGGAGCTGGCCGACGCGGGAATCCAGGCGCGCCCCATGGCAGACACCGGAGTCGTCGCGGAGATCGCCGGACAGGAGGCCGGGCTGACCCTCCTCCTTCGCGGGGACATGGACGCGCTGGCGATCCAGGAGCAATCTGGCCACGAGTGGCGCGACGCGGCCTGAACGCCGGATCTCGAACTGATGACCGCTCCCCTCGCTCTCCCAGAGTGCAGGGTGTCGTGCGCGAGATCCGTGGCTCCAGGCCAGAGATAGTGCCCGCCCGAGCCCTTCCAAGTCACAGCAAGTTGTCAAAGAGCAGGTTGTTCCGCCTCGTCAGGTCCGTGCGAACATCCCCCGTGAGCCTCGAATGGGTTTTGACGAGGGACAACCGGCGCAGCCTCCGCGGCGTGAAGCAACTCTTCAATTGTAAGTGACCTTCAGATATTTTCCTGTGCTCGACGCGGGGCAGGCGGCGATCTCCTCGGGGGTCCCGGCGCAGATTAGCTCTCCGCCCCCGCTGCCCCCCTCAGGTCCCAGATCGATGACGTGATCCGCTGCGCGGATCACATCCTGGTTATGCTCAACGACCAGGACCGTGTTGCCGCGATCAACCAGGCGCTGGATCACACCAAGAAGGCGGGAGACATCCTCAAAGTGCAAGCCCGTGGTTGGCTCGTCCAGAAGATAGAGGGTGCGACCGGTGTCGATGCGGGCCAACTCCCGTGAGAGCTTGATTCGCTGGGCCTCGCCCCCGGAGAGGGTGGGGGACGGCTGTCCCAGGCGCACGTACCCTAAGCCAACGTCGTCAAGGGTCTGGATGATACGGCGGATTCCGCGGAAGGGCTCGAAGAGGTCGAGTGCGGCGGAGATCGGGGTCTCCAGGACATCTGAGATTGTGCGATCGCGGAAACGAACCCGGAGCGTGGCGTCGTTGAACCGACGACCACCGCATTCAGGACAGGTGACATAGACGTCGGGGAGGAAGTGCATCTCCACCTTCAGCGCGCCTGCTCCATGGCAGCGTTCGCAACGACCTCCCTTGACGTTGAAGGAGAAGCGCCCCGGCGCGAAGCCGTAGGCCTTCGCCTCCCGTGACTCAGAGAAGACCTTGCGGATAAGGTCCCAGACCTTGGTGTAGGTCGCTGGGTTTGAGCGCGGGGTGCGCCCGATGGGCTTCTGGTCGATCGAAACGACCTTGTCCACGTGTTCGAGGCCACGAAGGGCACGGAAGCGACCGGGCTCAGCGGTGGAAGAACTCTGGAAGTGGCGTAGGAGCGCGGGTCGGAGGGTTTCATCCACGAGGCTGCTCTTTCCGGCCCCGGAGACCCCGGTAACCACACAGAAGACGCCGAGTGGGAAGCGCACGTCGATGTCCTTCAGGTTGTTGTGCTGCGCACCGTCGAGTTCGATCCACGCTGCCGGACGACGGCGCTTGGCTGGGATCGGGACAGAGCGTCGTCCGGACAGGTAAGCGCCGGTGAGGGAGACGGGGTCTTCGTAGAGCCCAGGGACCGGCCCCGAGTAGACGATGTCTCCTCCTTGGGTTCCAGCGCCGGGACCGAAGTCTACGACATGGTCCGCAGCGTCGATGGTGTCTCGGTCGTGCTCGACCACCAGGACGGTATTGCCGATGTCCCTCAGGTGTTTCAGGGTGTCGACCAGCCGCCAGTTATCTCGGGGGTGGAGGCCGATGGAGGGTTCGTCGAGGACGTAGATCACCCCGGTAAGCTCCGTCCCGAGTTGACTGGCTAGGCGGATCCGCTGAGATTCGCCCCCGGAGAGAGACTCGGCAGTTCGGTCCAGGGTGACGTAGCCCAGGCCTACATTTTCCAGGAACCGCAGGCGGTTCATGGACTCGCGCAGGGGAACCCGGGCGATCTCTGCCCGATGTCCGTCGCAGGGAATCTCGTCGAGAATCGGCAGGAGTTCATTCACCGTGAGACGGGAAAGCTCGGTGATATCCCTCCCCGCGATGGTGACGGCCCGGGCCTCGATGCGGAGTCGGGAGCCCTCGCAGTCGTCACAGGGTCGGGTTGAGAAGAAGCTCTGGTAGAAGCGGCGCATGGAGTCGGACTGGGTCTCATGAAACCGGCGCATGATCGTATTGCTGATTCCCTCCCAGCGTAGGTCAGAGGCCGTATCATGCCAGGGGACCCGGCCGCGTTCGGAGTCCGGACCACCAGTGCCGTAGAGGAGGATGTCACGGTGGTCCTTGGGCATGTCCTCCCAGGGAAGCGAGAGGTCCATCCCAATGCCCCGTGCAAGATGGGCGATAGCCTGCCTCGTCCAGGAGTCCCCTGCCGTGCGCCAGCTCTGCCAGAGTGCGATGGCGCCACCGTTCACCGATCGCGTCGTGTCGGGAACGACCCGTTCGGGGTCAACAGCAAAGCGGGTGCCGAGGCCGTGGCACGCGGGGCACGCTCCCTGCGGATTATTAAATGAAAAGAGTTGGGGCGATAGCTCCGGCAGGCTGATCCGGCAGTGGTCGCAGTAGAGGTCCTCGGAGAAAAAGATATCCTTGTCACCCAGGCGCGCGACCATCTGTCCTTCTGCCACCTTGAGGCAGGTCTCCACCGAGTCGGTCAGGCGGCTCTCGATGGCCTCCCGGATCCGGATTCGGTCCACGACGACGAAGATGTCATGCCAGAAGGTCTTGTCCAGCGGAGGGGGGTCACGCAGCTTACGGATCTCGCCGTCTACCAGGAAGCGGGAGAAGCCCCGACCGATCATCTCTGTGAAGAGATCACGGTGCTCGCCTTTTCGGTGGGTGATGAGCGGGGCCATGAGGAGGACGTCCGTGCCTTCGTCGAGAGCCTGAAGGCGCCGTACCATCTCCTGCGCTGTCTGCTTCCCCACCGGGCGTCCGCATTTGTGGCAGCGCTGGTCGCCCATCCGTGCGTAAAGGATCCGCAGGTAGTCCAGGACTTCAGTGACAGTGCCCACGGTGGAGCGAGGGTTGCTGGATGCAGTCCTCTGTTGGATAGCGACGGTCGGCGACAGCCCCGAGATTCGCTCGAATAGGGGCCGTTCAATCTGTCCGAGAAACTGCCGAGCATAAGCGGACAGGGACTCGACGTAGCGCCGTTGGCCCTCAGCGAAGATGGTGTCGAAGGCCAAGCTGCTCTTTCCCGATCCGCTCACCCCTGAGAAGACGATCAGCGTGTCCTTGGGCAGCGCCAGGTCAACCCCGCGCAGGTTGTGCTGCGCAGCCCCGATGATTTGGATTTCTCTTGACGCTGCCATGGATATTTCCTCAAAAGGTCGCACGGAAACTAGCAATTCCCACGGAAGGTTTCAACTCGTATCCCGGTGACGGAGATGTTCCGGGACCCAGCGGTCTTCCGGGCTCTCCGGCAGCGGGTCCTCCCCTACTTGCGCACCTGGCCCATTCTGAGCGACCATCAACACGGGTCACACCAACCGCCACAAATCCTCCATATCAATCAACTCTACCTTGATGTCCGCTCGATCGGCCTGTTTCACCGCTGAGTCTGTGAACTGCGCGGTGGTGACCACCATGGCCCGGTCGCATTCGTAGTAGGACGCGCCTGCGATGGCTTGCTGCACGGCCTCGTTGCCTGCATTTCTGCTGGTGAGATGCTTGGCCTGAACTGCGACGCGGCGGCGACGCTTCGTAAGGATCAGGTCTGCGCCGAAGTCCTTTCCGCCGGATGTGATCTCGACGCGCCAGCCGCGGCCGCGGAAGATTCGGGCCAGGAGGACCTCGAACTGGCGGCCGTCCAGGTGGTCTACGCGGCGCAGCGCACGACGGACGCGGTACCGTTCACCGAAGACGCGATAAAACGCCCAGAACCCCAGGAGCCCAGCCAGGGACCAGGCTGCGGGTTCGGGTAGGAGGTCCCAGAGAAGCCAGAGAATCAGGAGGTTCCAGAGGAGCGCCAACCAGTACATTTCAGCGTGGGATCAGGTAGCCGCGCTTGAGGTGCGCGTCACCCGCCGTTTCGAGTGTCTTCACCAGTTCGTCCCGGAGGCGACGCGAGAGGGGGTCGTCCTCTGAGAAGAGGTTTGTTTCCTCCCCGGGATCAGCGTTAAGGTCGAAGAGCTCCCATCGGGGACCCTGCCGTGTGGGAATGTAGAGGAGCTTGTGTGGCCAGCGGAGCCACATGCGGTGCTTTGCCACAAAGAAATCCCGCCGAAAGGCCTGCTGCAGGATGATGTTCCAGCCGTTGGACTCAATGTCGAAGAGCCGGAGGTTTTTCTCGAAGCGCATGTACGCGTCTCGGAGGCGCTCGGTGTTGAAGTGGGTGAAGACCAGCCCCGTCTCAGAATAGATCGCAGGAGGCTCCTGCGAAGCGACCACACGGGGGGTCTCCTCACCCAGCCGAGCCGGGCCGTCGAACAGAGAGACGCCGTCCACAGCCTTCAGAGGATCGAGTCCCGCCAGTCCCAGGAGGGTGGGGGCGACGTCTATCCCTCGCGCTGTGCGGCCGCCGAGGCCCCCCGCACATCCGGGGAGCCGTACGATGAAGGGGATCCGATGGGAGTGCTGGCCGTAAAGGTGATCGCCGTGGGTGATTCCGAAGTCGTACTCATAGAGGTTCTCCCCGTGGTCGGCCAGGAGGACCACCACGGTGTTCTCCAAGAGCCCGGATTCGTCCAGGACTTTGAGGACCCGGGCCACCTCTTGGTCCACCGCAGCGACGCCAGCCTTGTACAGGCTGCGGACCTGCCCGCGCTCAACGTCATCAGCCTCCGCGTTCAGATCGGTCTTGAGGTATCGGTTCGGTCCTTCGTATTCGCCTGACGCGTAGTCTCGATGGAAGGGCCAGGGTGCAGCAAATGGGAAGTGGGTGGAGGACCAGAAAATTGTCATCAGGAAGGGACGCTTTGTGTCCCGCTTGGCCAGCCAGCCCAGGGCCTCGTCGGTCAGCACGTTTGCGAGGGGCATGCGCTCCCATGCCTGCACGTTCGGGATCCAGCCTTGAATTCCAAACGTACGCAGCCAGGCTTCCAA
>CAYOTU010000179.1:0-1653 GCA_964406905.1 uncultured Myxococcales bacterium
TGCTGGCAGATAGCGATCCAGACGCAGTGTGGTATCCAGTACGAGATCTGCGTGGAGGATGGGCCAATTCCGTTCCCATGATCCCTGCCCTATTTGTGGGTAGCCCTCAGGGTCCTGTCCAACTCTCTGATCTCTCCGATGGATTTCGTCATAGCGGCCCAGCCGTACCAGTAGGCATAGTCCGGGTTGGCGTGGAACACGCCCTGGTATGTGCGCATGCGGTGCTTGAGGAACATCTTCAGCAGCACCTGCTCGATGTATGACCCGCCCTTACGTTTGAAGAACAGGAGATCAGGATACGCGAATTCGTAGAGGACCGGCTTCTTCAAGATGTCGTCTTCGTATAGCCTGGCCACGATGTTGATGGCCTCGGCCATGAGACGGTCCGCCTTCTGTATCAGGGAGTCCGCCTTCTCCAGATGGTCTCGCACGAACGCGGTAGCGTGACACTTCCCGCACCTCTAGAGCATCCTGTTACGCTCCGCCTGCCAGTCCTCCTCGGTGAGCCGCACCATGTCCAGGGATTTCACCAAGTCAAGCCGTTTGGTCGGCGCTCCGGTCTCGAACAACGACGAGAGAGACGAGCATCGATTGGAGCTTCATGGGGGGTGTTCCTCCTGGTACTTCCAAGGGGTTCTATAAATATCAGCGCCCTGAGAGCTACGCAAGTCGCTACAGCAAAACCAGGCTCACCACAACATCCGCCAGATCCTAAAGATGGACAGCGCTGTACCCGCCGGCTTGCCCCGAGGCGCCCGAGTTGCCGAGGGAGGATCCGCCGGCACCGCCGGTGCCTGCTGTGCCAGCCGCGGGGAAGACGTTGTTGTCGGCATAGGGAGGGGTCCCGCCGCCGTAGTTGGACGCCCATATGCCGTAGGACACGCCGCCGCAACCGCCGCCGCCGCCGCCGCCGTGACCTCCGTGGCCACCCTGACCGCCCTTGCCGCCGCCGCCCGTGCAGAAGAAGTCCCCGGTCCCGTCCGCACCGCCGAAATTCCCGTCCCCCCCGACGCCGCCTGCGCCGCCGCCGCCGCCGCCGCCGCCGCTCCCGCCGCTCCCGCGGTAGATCGTGTTGCCGGTGACTGTCGGTGCAGAAACACTGCTGTCGATGAAGATCCCGAAAGCCCCACCACCTCCGGTCCCTCCGCCGCCGCCGCTGCCGCCGCAGGCCCCTGATCCGCCACCACCGCCAGTGCCCCCGAGGTCGTCAAGACAGCCGAGCGAGTCGTAGTCCTCGCCTCCTCCGCCCGCGCCGCCGCCGCCTCCCCCGCTGCCGGGTCCCGCAGCATTGCCAGCGAAACCGGTAGAGGCGATCCATTCTCCACCAGAGATTGATCCCGTGTTGGCTGAACAGCCAGACCCGGCACCGCCGTTGTTACCGCCCCCTCCGTCCGCTCCGTCCGATCCGAACTGGCTATGGTCCGAATCAATGAAGCACGAGGAGCAGTAATTTCCGTAGTTGCTGTTCAGGATCGCCCCGTCCCAGCCGCCGCCGCCGCCGGAGCCCGGGCTGGGACCGGAACCGATCCCACCATTCGTTCCGCTGTCCTGGCTGGCATAGGTCGGTCTACACACAGCGTCCCCGCCAGCCCCGCCGGACACGTTCTGAGGTGAGCAGGAGAGGGAGCCGCCGGAGCCGCCGCTCCTGGTGAT
>CAYOTU010000179.1:1663-7543 GCA_964406905.1 uncultured Myxococcales bacterium
ACAGCTGGTGCTGCCGGTCTCCATCGCGGGTAGTCCCCCGGCCCCGTCATTGCCATCCGCGCCATCCGCGCCTCCATTGCCGGCTGAATTCGGCGCGCCGTCCCCAGCGTATATGAGGTTGTCCTCGACCGCGAGATCCGCGTCGGATCCCGTGACGTACACTGCGTAGGAGTTAGCGCCGGTCGAGTACGCGGTGCCCCCGGTAATCACGAACCCTTCGAGGAGGGTCGCCGCGGTGATCCCTGAGGCGATCACAGTCTTCCTGTGACCAGACCCCGCGGGTGGGGAGATCAGGGTCAGGTTCGCGTCGGGATCCCGGGACCAGTTCAACGCGTTGTAGCCACCCTGGAGGTCGATCCCGTTGCGCAGGGTCACCTGCTCCGAGTAGGAGCCCGATGCGACCAGGACGCGGTCCTTCCCCGTGTTGAAGGCCCGGGTCAGCCCCCAGGTGATCGTCAGACAGGGACCGCCGCCGGGGACCCCCGGGGGTCCCCCACCGCAGCTCCCGGTGTTCTGCCCCCCGACGATCGCCGGGGCGACGTAGATGGCGTCGGGATCGAGCCAGAACTCGCAGCCATCGTCCAGGACCTCGTTCAAGTCGTAGTAGCCAGAGTCACAGACGAACGCACACTCCGGGTCGCCCCCCGATGCATCGCAGTAGCCCGACGCGTTGGGCAGGGCGTAGATCACCGTGCAGTTCGTGAAGCAGTTGCCGCAGGCCTCGTCGAGGGTGTACTCCCCGCCAACGGTCCAGCCCTCGTCGGTCTCTCCGTCGCAGTTGTTGTCCTGGAGATCGCAGGTGACCTCGACCGCCTCGTAGTCTCCCCCGTACTGGGCCGCGCCGCAGGCGAGCCAACCGGCCGCTCCGCCGCAGATCTTGACCGAGCCCGCGCAGACCCCGGTTGTGAGCGCGCAGGGGATCTCAGGAAGATCCGTATCCGTTCCTCCGTCGCAGTCGTTGTCCTCTCCGTCGCAGGAGACCTCCGTTGTTTCGTAGAGGCCGCCGTAGGATCCGGAGTTGCAGGCCAACCAGCCCGAGGTCCCCCCGCAAGACTGGGTCGAATCCGCGCAGACTCCGTCCTGGAGCGGACAGGCCGGAGCGCTCATCCCATTATCCGCGGTGCCGTCGCAATCATCGTCGAGGCCGTTGCAGGACTCGGTCTCGGGTTCTCCGGGCTCCGCATCGCAGATCGTGAGCGCGTCGGGGTCATCCGGGTCGCAGATCACTACCCCCACCTTGGCGCAGATGCCCGTGGATACGACGCATGCGTCGCCCTTGTCCGTCCAGAGGGGGCCCTCGTCCACCGCACCGTCACAGTCGTTGTCCAGGCCGTCGCAGACCTCTGCGTCTTCCGCGCCCGGCTCTACGGAGCAGACCGTCCCGTCGCCGTCCGGCGCGCAGACCAGGGTCCCGCTTTTCTGGCAGATGCCGGTGCCGACAACGCAGATGCTCCCCTTCTCCGGGTAGCCCTCGTCCACCTCGCCGTCGCAGTCGTTGTCCAGGAGATCACAGGAGGTCTCCTCCTCCTCATAGTCCGCTCCGTAGACCGCCGCGTCGCAGGCGAGCCACCCCGCAGCACCTTCGCAGGGTTGCATGGAGCCGACGCAGACTCCCGTCGTGAGCGCGCAGGGGATCTGCGGGAGATCGCCGTCCACGTTCCCATCGCAGTCGTTGTCCAATCCATCGCAGGAGAACTCGTAGGTCTCGTAGTTCGAACCATAGCTCCCCGCTGTGCACAGGAGCCAACCAGCCGCGCCGCCGCAGGCCATGGTCGACCCGGCACAGACGCCGTCCTGCTCCAGGCAGAGGGGGAAGGTCAGATCATTGTCCGCGATCCCATCGCAGTCGTCGTCGATGCCGTTGCACACGTCCTCCTGGGGGTTGCCCGCAACTGCGTTACAGATCGTAGGTGCCCAGGGCATGTCCGGGTCGCAGGTCACGACCCCCACTGCGGCGCAGGCCCCCGTAGAGACGGTGCAGGCATTTCCCTTGTCCTGCCATAGGGGGCCCTCGTCCACCGCGCCGTCGCAGTCGTCGTCCACGCCGTTGCAGACCTCGACGCTGCCGACGCCAGCCTCCACCGAACAGACCGTCTCGTCCCCGATCGCAGAGCAGATCATGGTGCCTGTCTTCAGGCAGACGCCCTCACCCACCACGCAGACCGTACCCTTGTCCTCAAAGTCTTCGTCCACGACCCCGTCGCAGTCGTCGTCCAGCGCGTTGCATAGTTCAACCCCGGGTTCTCCAGGCTCAACGGAGCACTCGGTGCCGAGACCGTCGTCGGTGCAGAGCATGATCCCCGCGGACTGGCAGATGCCCTCCCCGACCATGCAGATGTCACCCTTGTCCTCAAAGTTTTCGTCCACGGCCCCGTCACAGTCGTCGTCCACGCCGTTGCAGATATCTGTCGTAGGCTCCACGGCTTCCGCTGTGCAGTAGGTATCAGACCCATCCTCGGTGCAGTTGTAGAAGCCCGGACGCTGGCAGGCCCCGATCCCCTCGGTGCAGGGTTCGAAGAGGTTTGGGAAGTCCTCGTCGAGGGCCCCGTCGCAGTCATCATCCTGCCCGTTGCACAGCTCATCGATGGGGAACGGGCCAGCGCAAACCAGGGCTTCGCTGCTCTCGACGCAATCCATGGTGCCCGCGCAAATCCCGGCATCGCTCTCGTTCTCGCAGGGCTCACCTCTGCCAGCGACGTCGTCCACCGCGAGGTTGCAGTCGTTGTCGATGCCGTCGCAGATCTCCTCCGCGGGCTTCTTCGCCGAGCAATCGCTCCACCCGACCTGGGGGTCGCAGATCTGCTGGCCGTAGCAGATCCCGTGGGTGTTCTGCTCGAAGCAGGTCCTGGCGTCGTCGTCGTTGATCTCGAGGCAGGTGCAGGAGCCCGACACGGGCAGGCATTGCTGGGCGTCACCGGCCACGTCCTCGCACGCGTAACCCTCGGGGCACTCCCCGGCCCCGGTCCCGTAGAGGTTCCCTTCGGAGCAATCCCGACCGCAGAAGGTCCCGCCGTCCAGGGTCAGGCAGACATCCCCTGGCGTCGGGCAGTCAGCGTCTACCTGGCATGGGCTGCACATGGTCTCCTCGACCGGGAAGCAGGTGAAGGGGCTCACCTGGTAGAAGCCGTCGTCACAGAGCCCGATGACGCATTTAGGCAGCTCGTACGAAGGATCACAGACCCCCGTCGCGTTTGGAATAGCTTCCGCACAGGCGTTGTTGCATACGCCGCAATGCTCGTCCAACACGTACTTCCCGTTCACGAGGAAATCCTTGTCCGCGGTCCCGTCGCAGTTGTTGTCCACGTAATCGCAGACCTCCGCCGCAGGCTCCAACGCCTGGCAGACCCAACCCTGCTGACCGGCGCAGGTGGCCGCACCTTCGCAGGTACCGAACTCGTTGGTGACCTCGCAGGGTTGCGTCGCTGGGAGCCCGTCATCGAGGAACCCGTTGCAGTCGTTATCGATGCCGTCGCAGATCTCCTCCTCGGGGATCAGCGCGCCGCACGCGTCCCATCCGTCGTCGTTGCATGTCTCAAAGCCGTAGCAGATCCCCACATCGTTTTCGACGTGGCAGGGGCGCTTGGTTCCGACCTCGTCGGGGCCGCACTCACAAGACCCGGTCAGGGGGACGCAGACGGGACCCCAGGGGGCCATGTCCAAGCACTCCTCGTCCGGACCGCAGAGGCCGCCCTCGCAGGAGGCCAGGCAGAAGCTCCCCGCGTCCAGGGGCACGCAGACGTCGAAGTAGCAATCCCCGTCATCCTCGCAGGGCTGGCACTGGACCTCCGGCGGGAAGATGCACTGGAACTCGTTGAACTGGAAGTAACCCTCCTCGCATTCGTCCACGATGCACGCGGGGGGCTCCAGATCCGCGGCGCACAGGGCCGAGGCGTGGGGAAGTCCGTCCGCGCAAGAGTTATTGCAAACGCCGCAATGCTCGAACGCGACGTAGGACTCCCCGTCCATGAAGTCCTCGTCCACCGCGCCGTCGCAGTCGTTGTCCATATAGTCGCAGACCTCGGGACCGGGCTCCTGGGCCTGGCAGACCCAGCCGACCTGCCCCATGCACACTGCGTTTCCGGCGCAGATCCCGAACTCGTTCTCGAGCTCGCAGGGTTCAGACGGTGCGATGCCGTCGTCGATGATGCCGTCGCAGTCGTTGTCCACCCCGTCGCAGATTTCGGGTGCGGCCTCCGGCGCTGCACAAGATGTCCACCCCTCGAGGGGGTCGCAGGTCTCGAAGCCGTAGCAGGTCCCAAGCGCGTTCTCCACGAAACAGCTACGCTTGGCACCCGCTGCCGCGGTGTTGCACTCGCAGCTCCCGGTCACCGGCAGGCAGATTGCGCCCAACTCATCCGTCGCCAGGCAAGTGGTCTCAGCGGTGCAATCGTCCTCGGATACGCAGGGATTCGCACAGCGCATCTGTCCGTCGATCTCGATGCACCATCCCCCCATACAGTCCTCGTCCGTAGCGCAAGGCGCGCAGTCCGTCTCCTGGGGGATCACGCATTGGTAGGGGCTAACAGCGAAGTAGCCCTCATTGCACTCGTCCACGACGCATTTCGGAGTCGTGAGGGACGCATCGCATGTTCCCGTCGCGTTGGGGATGGCGTCCAGACATGCGTTGTTGCAGGTCCCGCAATGCTCCATGTGGACGTACTTGCCGTCCTCCTTGAAGTCCTCGTCGATCTCACCATCGCAGTCGTTGTCCGTGTAGTCGCAAATGTCCTCCGCGGGCTCGAAGGCCTGGCAGATCCAGCCGAGCGGGCCCATGCAGACGGCGATGCCGGTACAGATCCCGTGCTCGTTCTCCTTCTCGCAGTCCTGGGTCTCGGGGATGTCCTCGTCGATTTGACCATCGCAGTCGTTGTCCTGGCCGTCGCAGATCTCAGGCGCGGGCTCCAGCGCGGAGCAGTCGACCCAGCCTACGGTCGGATCGCAGGTCTCGTACCCCATGCAGATCCCGTACTCGTTCTCCAGGCTGCAAGGGCGGAGCTGCCCCTCCACGTCCCCGATGCACTCACAGGCCCCGCTGTCCGGGACACAGACGTCGGTCTCGGGCTCCCCCTCCATAGCGACACAGGAGAAGGTGTCCGGACAGGCCTCGTCTTCGCCGCACTCATAGGTGCAGAACATGCCGTCGTCGAACTCGACGCAGCGACCGCCGCTGCACTGGCTGTCGGACTCGCAGGGGAAGCAGAGCTTCTTGGTCTTGGGCATGCACACGAAGACGAGATCCGGGCCCAGCCCGGAGACGCCCTTGCAGAACCAGTCTTCGGGGCAGTCCTCGATGCAGGTCTGGGTACAGACGAAGCCATGCGGGCCCTCGACGCAATATCCCGTGATGCAGTCCTCGTTGCTCAGGCAGGGGCAACCGAAGGGGGCGGGGACCATGTTGCACGACCCCCCGTCCGGGGGGTACCACTGGTCATTCGGCGCTATCTCCACGCCCGCGTCCGAGTCCCCACCTGACGCGTCGCCATCGGGTGCGTCATCGCCGGACGCGTCCCCGGACGCGTCCCCGATGGTCTCCGGCGCTACGTAGTTTCCTGAGACGTTCTCGACCTTGCTGCCGCAACCGGCCAGTACAAGAAGAAACACTCCGAAAAGCGCTAGTGCCGCTCGATGCGTACCCATCTTGTCCCCCTTGAGCCGTTCTTCTTCCGGAAATTCGGACTTATCCCGCCGAAATTATATGTTCTCCATCGAACAAAGACAATGAATCGACAGAAACGGGTCGCGGTAGGAACTCCCGTTGCCGGGAGCCGGCGAAGACGAGCAGGAGGAACCAGAGAGGTGCGAAGTTTGGTTTCATGAAACGAGAAGGGTGTAGATCCGCTGGTGCGACGAGGTTGCAGAGCAATAACAAACAGTTGAGCA
>CAYOTU010000180.1:0-7506 GCA_964406905.1 uncultured Myxococcales bacterium
CCAACGGCTTCCCGGCTTTCTGGTTCGGGCCCCTGACCCTGTTTCTGCTGCGGCCCCTCCTGTGGCTGCTGCGCCTGGCCAAGGGAGCGCTGGCCCAGCCCGAGGAGCTGGCCCGGATCTCTGAGCAGGGCGCACCTACCCTGATCTTCCTGAAGAAAGGACGGATGCTCTTCAGCCCGGGCAAAGCCGTGGGAACCCCCTACCTGACCGAGCTCGTAGCGCTCCAACGGCGCCTTGACCGCCCCGTGGTCCTGCTGCCCCACGTGATCATGTGGACCATGGGCGTGGAGCGCTACACCCGTAACATCTTCGATCTGGTCCTGGGCCACCATAACGCGACAGGGATCCGACGCCTCCTGGCCCTGGTACACAACGCGTCCTACGCCCGCCTCTTCGCGTCGGCCCCGGTGTACCTGGACAAACTCCTCGCTGAGGAAAATGAGGACGCGACGGACGAAGACGTGGCCGGCAAGGCCCGCTGGCTGCTCCACCAACGAATCAACACCGAACTCAAGGTCGCCCGAGGGCCTGTTCAGAAGGGCGCTGCCCGCACCCGGGATGAACTCCTAGCCAACCCGGAGTTCCTGTCGGGCCTTGACGAGATCGCAACGAAGAGCCGAATCACCCCCGAGGCCGCCCGGGGCAAGGCGAAGGCCTACCTCACCGAGATCGCTGCGGACATGCGTGAGAGCTACATCGAGGGGTTCACCATGTTCCTGACGCCGGTGTTCAACCGGGTATTCGGGGGCATAGCAGTGGATCGGGACCTCATAGATTCGATCCGGGAGGCTGGGCGGGAGGCGCCGGTGGTGCTGGTGCCTTCGCACCGCAGCCACATGGACTACCTGATCATGTCCTACCTACTGTACTTCTACGGCGTGGTGCCCCCCCACATCGCGGCTGGCGCGAACCTCTCGTTCTTCCCCCTGGGTCACCTCTTCAGGCGCGGCGGCGCGTTCTTCCTGCGACGCTCCTTCAAGGGCAACCCGGTCTACGCCCACTGCTTCACCTGGTACGTACGCAAGCTCATCAAGGAAGGGCACACCATCGAGTTCTTCATCGAGGGGGGCCGCTCACGTACCGGCAAGGTCTTGCCACCCCGCTTCGGGATCCTCATGAACATCGTGGACGCGGTGCTCAGCGGCGGTGCGCGGGACGCTACTATCATCCCCGTCTCCATCGCGTACGACCGAGTCATGGAGGCCGGGGCCTACACAAAGGAGATCTCCGGCGGGGACAAGCAATCCGAGAACGTCGGCGGGGTACTCAAGAGCGCGCAGGTCCTGGACAGCCGCTTCGGCACGATCTACATCACCGGCGGCAAGCCCCTGCGGATCCAGGAGTTCTTGCATCAGACCCACGATGATCCAGCCGCCATGCCCCCGGAGACCCGCCGCTACCTGGTGAAAAAGCTGGGCTACACGATCCTGGCACGGATCAACCGGGCCGCTGTGGTAACCCCCTCGGCCCTCGCCGCGCTGGTCCTTCTCTCCCACCTGCGCCGGGGTATCTCCGAGACCCGCTTCACCATGACCCTGGGTTTTCTGATCCGCTTTGTGCGTGAGCGGGGCTGCACCCTCGCCCTCTCCCTGGACCGGGCCCTCAAGGCTCACACGGTGGAGCTGGATCGAGCCCGCACCGAGGCGGAGAACGACGGCAACCCCGCTGTCCTGGAGTTGGCGCGGGGCACCGCGGTCTTCAGCGTAATCCGTGACACCTTGAAGAACCTGCGGGCCGAGCGACACATCCGCACCGAGAAGTACGATGACGAGGTGATCTACAGCGTCGTCCCAAACCACCGGGTGCAACTCGACTACTACCGCAACACGGTCCTTCACCTCTTCGTCCGCGAGGCCTTCCTCTCCATGGCCCTCCTGGCCCGGGAGTATCAGGGCGAAGTGCCTTTCGAGGATCTTCTGGATGACCTACGCTTCCTCTCGGACCTCCTGAAACGGGAGTTCGTCTACCGCGTCGGCGCGCTGGAAGACGCGGCCCAGGCGGGGCTCCGGGTCCTGGAAGCAGAGGGCGCGGTGACCCTGGATGGGGACAGAATCCGGATCCGCCCCGAGGGGGAGGATCGCCTGGTCCTGTTCCGCAACATGATCCTGCCCGTGGTTGAGTCCTACGCCATCTGTGCGAACCACCTACCGGTACTGCGCTGGAAGGGTTCCCTGTCGCGCAAGGAGCTGGTCCGACGGATCATGGAGCGGGCGCGGCGGGAATACTCAGAGGGCGCAATCACCACCCAGGAGGCCGTCAGCCAGGTCAGCCTGACCAACGCTGTACGCGCGTTTCAGGTACAGGGGATCCTTGTGGAGATCGAGCGGGGGCTCGACCAGGGACGGCTCAGGTTCGCTACGGGGACATCCGAGTTGGACCTCGACAGGGTCCAGGAACGTCTGCGCTTCCTGCTTCGGAGAACGGGGGTTACGCCTCGATAATCGCGTCCGTCGGACAAACCTCGACGCAGGCGCCGCAATCGGTGCATGCTTCCGCGTTGATGATGTAGATGGGGTCTCCTTCGGAAATGGCGTTCACGGGGCACTCGTCGATGCAGGTTCCACAGGCAATACACTCATCCGTAATCTTATGCGCCATGACTTCCTCCACAGGCTCATTGATTGTTCTATCACCAGCCCCCGCTACGCGCTGGTGCGGACAGCGGGAAACACGCGCACAATACTCGTCCCGCCTCGTTCGTCAAGCAAAAATCAGCGGGAAATGGAGATGATAATATGAGCAGCATCCGGCTTGTCAGAACCTGTGCCCTCCTCCTGGCACTGACCGGCTGTAGCGCGGGCAGCGACGGGGACTCCGGCCCCGACTCCTGCCCATCGTAACAGCGCTCACCGGGCGCCTGGAGAACGGCGGGCCCGTGCTCAAGGCCAGCGGCGTGTTGTTCACCGAGCCGGGCGAGATCTCCCTGGCCGGATTCCAGCGGATCCCCGAGGTGAGCCACAACACCCTCCCCGGCGTAAGGATCCACACGGACCCGGGCGGAAAGATGGCCGTTCAGTCCCAGCACTCGGAGACCGGGAGCCTCCTGCTGACCCTGGCCTCGGGGAACAAGCTCCAGCTCTTCTCCACCACCACGGCCGTCGTTGATCGCCTCTCCTTCCTGAAGGACCCACAGGGCTGGGATCTCGGGGTATCGGGCTTTGATCACGTGGGGGGGGACAGTTGCGGGGGACGAGGGTGCGCATTCCGAAATCCAGGGTGGCCAGGTGGTGCGCGGCCTCCTGGTGAACCCGGACTGGATCGTCGCGGACGGCGGGGATCCCACCAGGCTCCGCCTCCCCGAGGGGGCCCTCCAGGACGGGGACAACCGTATCTCCCTCCTCTTGCTTGACCTGAGCCCGGCAGGCCTCGGAGACGTGACCTACCCCGGGATTGGTTCAGTCGCTGGACAGGGCGCGCTCACCCGTATGGAGTTGGCCTGGAATCGGGACAACGGCGAGGACGCGCCGCCACTGCTGTGGCGGACGCGGACCCTGACGCTGAAGCACGAGCCGCCGCCGGATCCCGAGGAGTGACCGTTGACGCCAGCCCCTCCGATCAGATAAGAACACCGGAAGGACTGATAGTTCGTCGACGACGTGCTACCATGCGAGGTAAACCTGGATGTGAGCTGGACGATGCCAAAAAAAATCATGGCGCATTTGTTTGAGGACAACCCACCTGAAAACATCACGCTTGTCCGAAAGCTCTTCGTAAACCGAGAGAACGACATTCGCTTTTGCTTGGATTTCTTTCAAGCCGGCGAGACCTTCCCAAAGGTGTTGGCCGTGCACGGCAAGACCCGTTGCGGCAAATCGCATCTGGTGCGCTACCTGCTCTCCGAGGTCCAAGATAAACAACTCCCCTACCAGGTCTTTATCGTCAACGCCAACGCGCGTGGCGACGCAGAGGCCGTACTCGATGACCTGTTTTATAGCCTGGAGCAGGCCATCTCAGGCCTTGATCCGGACCAGGTTCCCGATGGTGTTCACGAACCTTATGAGGCAGCGATTCCATTCCTGCGATCCATGAAGGAGCTGATCCTGGGAGAAAAGCATAGCGTAGACTTGGCGAGAACACGCGAGGCACTGAGCAGTGATTCGTTCTCGATGAAGCTGGCACCACCTCCCTTCGAGTTGTCGGGGGCCAACACTGTCTCCCTGAAAGAAGGTGTCGAAGAACGCTGGACCCGCAAGCGGCCTCTCCTGCACGAGATGGTGGAGCTCATCCGCTATGAAGCCGATCTGCTCGCCCACCTGCACAAAGGCAGCCGTGTTGTCCTGCTTGTGGACGACCTGGATCTCCTGGACCGACCGAAAGGCAGCGGAAAGCAGCAGGCCAACCTCTTGTTGGACTATCTCAAGCCCCTGGCCGAACCGGAGACCATTACACTCCTGGCGACGACGCGGCCCGAATACTACAACGAGCGCTCCAAGGATCTGAAAAACTTTCGTGCCGTGCGGGTAATGGATGGGGCCGCAATTCGAAGCGTATACGAGCGACATATCGAGCTGTTCAACGCAGGGGACCCCGTGTTCGATGACGCGGCCCTCGAATGGCTGGACAAAATTGCGGAAGGACGCGTCGGTATCTTTCTGCAACGATGCTATCAGATCTGGTCCCACTTCTATGGGCAGGAGACCCCCGCCCTGCTCGGGCTGAAGGAAGTAAAGGAGTACATCGCTGTCGAGCTAGATGAACTCCGGAGCGAGCCACGTCACGCGGAGTTCTTCTTGAAGATAGAGGAGACCGTTCGCGCGGGTAAGCTGGACCTCGTATTCAAAGGTGACCTTGATGAGTCCGGAGTGCTGTACGGCTTGCTTTCTCCGACACCCGGACGGCCTGACGCCTTCACCCTGAACCACGTCTATGCTCAGGTCCTGAAGGAGCGCTTGTCCATAAATGAGAAGCAAACGCTATGAGCATGGATCCACAGATCATCGGTGACGTTCGGCGCGCTATCGGGGAACTCGTCAAGTGCGAAGATGCTCTGTCTTCTGAGCTGACCTCTCTGGCAATGATTAGCGACGAAGTAGAGCGCCAGGAGGCCTGCTTCGATTTCAGCGTTACTCGGCCTGAGATCGCCTCCGTCGGGACGGTCCTCGGCTTTCCGGGTGAAGAACGTACGCGTTTTATGGACTTACTCCTCCTTGCTCCGAATGAACGCGCGTTCCTGAAAAGACTGGTTGCGTTGTTCGAGAACTCTCCTGCCACGCAGCGCGCGTTTCGCCATGTGATGCCGGTGCGCTTCAGCTCTCCCGCACTCGACGACTGGACCCGCTACCGAAGCTGGCTTCGCGACCTGCCCGATAAACCCATCTGGGGGGATCCCGAAGGTGCGGGGATTGGATCCATATACGTTGATCCCCGCTACACACACGGGAAGCAGGTAGCAGGCGAAGGCCAAGGGTTGAGCGGCATCGGAAAAGCCGACGCAGAATCGGACCTGCCCGTGGAGCAGGACCTCATCCCGAGCATCCTGGCGCTCATGAGCGATGACGCGGAAGCAGGGCATCTACAGTTTATTCTCGGCGGACCCGGCGTGGGCAAGAGCTCCTTCTTGAAGATGTTGGCCGCTCATCTGGCCGATGACGAGCGCTGGTGGCCGGTCCTGATACGGCTGCGCGACGTGGATCCCGGCGAGGCGATCCTCTCGGAGGTTCAGCGGCTCCTGGTCGAAGGGTCGGAGCCGCATTTCCCGGCGATGTCGGCCGATCTGGGTCACCAACCGAACCTTGTGCTCTTGCTCGACGGCTTCGACGAGCTGGCCATGGCGACCCGGGACAGCATGACGCGCCTCTTCTTCCAAGCCAAAGACCTGGCCCGGGAGCGCAGCGGAGCGGGCCTTCGGATCGTGCTCGGCGGCCGTGACACGCTCTTTCGTGCTCAGGACGCGGCGTTTCCTGTGCGCTCGCACCTGTTTCGCTTGCTACCCTTTGACCGCGAGCAAGTGGATGCGTGGAGCGACAAGTGGAACCGATCGCGGGGCGCGCACTTCGACGGTCTGCGCTTCCTAAAAGCCCCAAAGAAGACACACAAACGAAGCGCAAAAAACGCGGAGTCCGGCCTCCAGCACATTGCGACCCTGCCGCTCATGCTCTACATGCTTGCGCGCATGGAAACCGACGAGCAGAAGCTTGCTCCCGGCGCAACGGGTGCGTCGCGCGCGGACATCTACCGCAAGCTCATCGACTGGAGCTGTGCGCGCCACGAAGAAGACCGTATTCAGGCCGGCAAAGGCTGGAAAAAAGTGCAGATGCGACGTTTCCTGCGTGTGTCCGGCTTCACCGCTTTCGTCAAGGGCAGCGAAGTCTTGCATCGGAAGGACCTTGAGACGGGCCTCCGCGCCGCGGGTCTCGCCGCTACCGTGGAGGAAGAGCGTTTCCAGGCCGAGCGAACCCTGCTCTCCTTCACCTTCCGCGCGAATGAAAACGAGTCCTTCTGGGAGTTCTCTCACAAGTCCTTCGGCGAATACCTGGCCGCGGAACACCTGGCCGTTGTCTGCCACCAGATCACCGAACGTGTGCAGGACCTGGAGTTCGACGAGGAGACCTGGCGCCTGGATGAGGCAGCGGCTACACGCGCCTGGATCGAGGCCCTGGGCACGACCTTTGTGAGCGCGGAGGTCGAAGATCTTCTCGCACCCATGATCGCCAACTGGCCGGACTTCGTGCACGGAAAGAAATCCTCCAAGGGCAACGGCTGGACCCGACTGCGGGAACGGCTCGGAGAGCTATACCCACGGCTCATCGATGAAGTGGAGGCCGAGACCGTCCAGGCCGTCTCTCGGCGTTGGGGTATCACCCCGCAGTGTGTGCGCGGCTACGCGATGGCCAACCTGTTCGTGCTGGGGGGAAAAGAGGAACGCTTCCGACCAGAGGATGCGGCCGCTGGACGTTTCATGGAAGCCTACCATGTCTTTGCATCGGTGGATCCGAAGCTCGACCAGGAATCCGCCATGAGATTGACCGGACGGATCTCCCTGGCCAGCCTGACCCACGAATGCTGGAAGGAGAACGCCGGGCCATCGGTACGGCTGCCTTTCGTCGATTTGAGCAGCGCAGACCTGGCGAATCGGATCTTGGTGTTCGCCTTCCTACATCAAGCAAACCTCTCCGGTGTAAATTTCGCCGGTGCGAGTCTCGCCGGTACGAACCTCTTTGGTGCGGATCTCTCCGGTGCGAATCTTGCCGGTGCGAGTCTTTTCGGTGCAATTCTCGCCGGTGCGAATCTTACCGGTGCGAATCTTACCGGTGCAGATCTCCGCGATGCGGTTCTTACCGGTGCAGATCTCCGCGATGCGGTTCTTACCGGTGCGAATACCGACGATGCTAACTTCACCGATGCGAACCTGGACGGAGCCAGCGGTCTACCCGAGGAGCTTCGACATCCGGCAGGATGAATCCAGCCAAAACAGTCCAGAATAAATTCCGACCCCACTGGCCTCGATGTTAATCTGTGGGAGGGGCTTTTTAGCCCCGAATTCTGTGGTGCCAAATTTTGTTCTGG
>CAYOTU010000181.1:0-7476 GCA_964406905.1 uncultured Myxococcales bacterium
CAGCTCACCTGCAACCAGTCCTTTGAAAAAGGCTACACGGCCACCATCGGTGACAACATGTTCGTCATGGCCGGGATCAAGAAGACCGACACCCTCACCGCGGTCCTCTGGGACAACGCCACGATCAAGTTCAGGTACGAAGTGGACCCGGGCTTCTGCTGCGCTAGCACCTTCTTCGGCGAGGCAAAGTGGGCCTCCTCCGAGGACTGCGCGGGCTTCGAGGTAAAGGACTGTGACCCCTACACCGACGCGGAGTGTCCCGTGGGACAAAACTGCATCTTCGGCGTAAACGAAAAACCTGTCTGCATGCCCGCGGGGGAGAAGGCAATCGGCGAGGAGTGTGCGGCCCAGGCCCAATGCGCGGACGGCGTCTGCATGTCCATCACCGGCATCGAAGGCCAGCACTGCTTCAAGTTCTGCAAAAACGACGGCGACTGCGGCGGCGGGATCCAGTGCCTCGGCCTCGACGGCAAGGACTGGAAGATCTGTGGCCTCGACGCGACCGAATACGAGACCTGCAACCTCCTCGCCCAAAACTGCACGGACCCAGCCGACGGCTGCTACTGGTCCGCCAGCCCCATCAACCAGCCCATCTGCCTCTCAGCGGGCACCAAGGAGAAGAAGGAGGCCTGCGGTACCTCCTCGGAGTGCATGAAGGGCTTCGACTGCCTCAACAACGGCAAATGCTATCAGATCTGCAACAACGCGGGCGGCGAACCCGCCTGCAACAGCCCCTTCACCAACTGCGTAACCAACTACGGTCCCCAGGGAGCGGGCTACTGCGACGAGTAGGGCCTGAACCTCAGGGTTCCTTGCCGGCTGCGTGGCGAGGCAGCCCTGACCGGGCCAGCTCCACCTCACCCTCGCATCCGACTTCCTCACCCTTCGGCCCACGCCACGATAATTGCTATGTCGGATGGGAGATAGCGCGACTCATTTACAAACAGGTCTGGAACTGGTATGAGAACTCCACTCTTGACTCAATGGGAGGTCTCAATGCGCCTGTCCATCCTTTCTTGTGTTTTGCTCATTCCACTCATCTTTTCCTGCTCCGGCGGCGGCGGCGGCGGCGACGCGGCTGACGAGGGTGCGGTCCTGGTGGACCCCGGCAAGGCGGATGACTTCTTCAGCGAAAGCGCTCAGGAGTACTTTATCTCCGGCGATTACTATGTGGACGTCGAAGACAGCTACGCCGAGGCCACCGAAGCGGAGCGCCGGGTCCGAGTTGAGGAAATGATCTACTACAAGCAAGTGGCCATCAACTGGTTCCTCCTCCAGCACCTCATGGGGCCCGAGGACGACCACGAGAACAAGTACCAGTCTCTCACCAAGAACGGCTCTTACGAGGACCTGGCGATCCGCGTGGACGACACGGATCCCCTGCGCTACTGGTTCCAGTTCCGCCAGGAAATCGCGGGCCAGATGGACTTGGTGAGTGCCCTGGCCACGACCTCCTCGGAGGACGGGACCTGGCGCTTCAACCTCGTCGTGGGCAAAGTCCCCAACGACAAGCTCATGGAGCTGGACATCAATGATGAGTGGTACCGGGAGTCACCCTGGGATGGTTTTGACCCCACCAAGGTGTCCGATGACAAGAAGGAGACCATCGAGCTGACCATCGTAGCACAGCCCCGCTCCTCGGATGCATGGCCTGACTACAACCGGCTCTTCGCTGACGGCGAAGTGACCATCGGGATCCACTGGGGTTGGGACTACCACAAGGAGTACCACCTGGTGCACTCCCACGACACGTACAACTGGCTGACCAGCGAAATGGACTTCGCCTCCCCGGTAGCCTCCTACGACGAGTACACTCGGACCAGTGGTCCCTTGACTCGAACCATCGACGCGGACGGAAAATCCGTGACCGTCAAGATCTGGCTCTACTGGGGTGCCAAGGATACTGACACGGATCCGGACACCGACGCGGGGGGCAAAGTCCTCGAGGACGACATGTTCGGCAGCTTCCGTGACCGCGAGGTAATCGTCTTCAGCGGGCACTCCGGGCCCTTCTACGGCTTCGCACTGGCCAACTGGCGCAAGACCGACGAGGGCGACGTCGACGACTCGGAGATTGCAACGCTGGAGCTCCCTGCGAACACCTACCAGGTGGTCCTGGCCGAGGGCTGTGACACCTACGCTATGGGTGAGGCCTTCTGGAAGAATCCCGCCAAGGCGGACGATTCCTACCTGGACGTAATCACCACGACCAACTTCTCCAACGCGTCCACGGCAGGGGTGGTGCAAAACTTCCTGCGCGCAATGATCGAGGCGGATCACGAGGGTCGTCATGAGCCCTGGACCTACGGAAAGCTGCTGAAAAAGCTCGACGGGAACAGCTCCTGGTTCCACTCCATGTACGGGGTCCACGGCATCGACGACAACCCCCACCTCCATCCCTACGCGAAGGTCGAGCGATTCTGCCAAACCTGCACCAAGGACACGGACTGCGGCGGCTACGGCAACAAGTGCGTACGCCTGAGCAACGACCAACGGATCTGTACCGGCGAGTGCATCACCTCCGACGCATGCCCCGCCGGCTACGAGTGCCGGGACGTGGCAGAAGACTACTGGGTCACATCGAGCCAGTGCGTCCCCACGGCAGGGACCTGCCCGGTCCCCGCGCCCGAGCCCCCCGAAACCCTCGTGGTGATAAACGAGCTCCTGGCGGACCCGCCTTCTGATATGGTCGGAGATGCGAACGGCGACGGCGTCCGGGATCCGGTGGAAGACGAATTCATCGAGCTGGTCAGTCGAGCCGCGGTGCCCGTGGACCTGGCGGGCTGGTCCATCTCGGACAGCTACGCCGTGCGCTTCGTCTTCCCCGATGGCGCAGTCCTGCTGCCGGGCCGGGCTATCCTGGTCTTTGGCGGCGGCACCGAGGCCCTCATGCGTGACTTTGAGAACGAGACCGGAAGCGCGGCCTTCGTCTCCTCGGCCCTGGGGCTCAACAACACCGGAGACCGTGTCCAGCTCGTACGCCCCGACGGGACCCTTGAGGACGAGGTGGTCTTCGGTTCTGAGGCGGGCAATGACCGCTCACTGGTTCGTGAAACCGAGGGCGACCCCGACGCACCACTGGTTTCCCACCCCGGCGATCTCCCCTTCAGCCCGGGCACCAGGTCTGACGGCTCTCTCTTCTAGAAACTGGACTAGTGGGCAAGTTCAAGCTGCACTCCAGGTTTGAGCCAGCGGGCGGACAGCCCGCGGCGATCGACGCTTTGGCAGCTCAGATCGAATCAGGAAAAGAGGACGTGGTTCTCCTGGGTGTGACCGGTGCTGGGAAGACCTTCACCGTGGCCAACCTCATCGAGCGCTTCCAGCGCCCCACCCTCGTCATGGCCCACAACAAGATCCTGGCGGGCCAGCTCTACCAGGAGTTCAAGGAACTCTTCCCTGAGAACGCGGTGGAGTACTTTGTCAGCTACTACGACTACTACCAGCCCGAAGCCTACGTCCCGACTACGGACACCTACATCGAGAAGGACTCCCAGATAAACGACGAGATCGACCGCATGCGCCACAGCGCGACGCGGTCAGTGCTGGAGCGCCGGGACGTGATCGTCGTTGCCAGCGTAAGCTGCATCTACGGCATCGGCAGCCCGGACTACTACCGGGAGATGATGCTGACCTTGCGCGTGGGGGATCATCTGGACCGCGAAGTGCTCCTGCGGCGCTTGGTGGACCTCCAGTACCAGCGCAACGACGTGGACTTCCACCGGGGCACGTTCCGGGTCCGGGGAGACGCTATCGAGGTCTTTCGCGCACACGAGAACGACCGGGCGGTTCGCATCGGCTTTTACGGGGACGAGATCGAAGAACTCGAGGAAATCGACCCCCTGACCGGGGAGCTGAAGGCTGTCCTGGAGCAGGCCATCGTCTTCCCCAGCTCCCACTTCGTCACCCCCTCGGACCAGATGCAGCGTTCCATGGACGCTATCCAGGGGGAGTTGGCCAAGCGCCTCGCTGAGTTTGAGCGGGAGAACAAGATCCTATATCTCCAGCGCCTGGAGGAGCGGACTAAGTTTGACCTGGAGATGCTGGAGCTCTTCGGCCACTGCAAGGGCATCGAGAACTACAGCCGCCACATGGACGGGCGCGCCGCGGGGACACCGCCGGCGACCCTGCTGGACTACTTCCCCGACGACTTCCTCTGCGTGGTGGACGAGAGCCACGCGACCCTCCCCCAGATCAGGGGGATGTTCAAGGGAGACCGTTCCCGCAAGCAGACCCTGGTGGACTTCGGCTTCCGCCTCCCCTCAGCCCTGGACAACCGGCCCCTGAACTTCGACGAGTGGGAGGAGCGGGTAAACCAGGTCCTCCACATCTCAGCGACCCCCGGAGACTGGGAGATGGAAAAGGCAGGAGACGCGGTGGAGCTGCTGGTGCGTCCCACCGGCCTCCTGGACCCCGAGGTAATAATCCGTCCCGTGGGCACCCAGGTGGACGACCTCCTGGGCGAGCTACGGGAACGCATCGACGCGGGAGAACGTGCCCTGGTCGGCACCCTCACCCGGCGCATGGCCGAGGACCTGACCGAGTACCTGGGCGAGGTGGGGATCCGTGCGAGGTACATGCACGCGGACGTGGAGACCCTGGACCGCATGGAACTGCTCCACGGCCTGAGAGAGGGTAAATTCGACGTCCTTGTCGGGATCAACCTCCTGCGAGAGGGCCTCGACCTCCCCGAGGTGTCATTGGTGGCAGTCCTGGACGCGGATCGGGAGGGCTTCCTGCGCGGGGTCCGCAGCCTGATCCAGGTCTCAGGCCGAGCCGCACGAAATGTACGCGGCCGCGTGATCCTATACGCGGACAAGATCACCCGGTCGATACGTGAGGCCACGGACGAAATGGATCGGCGCCGTCAGGTTCAGATGGCCTACAACGAAAAGCACAGCATCATTCCCCGCTCAATAGAAAAGCCCCTCCAGCCTTTCGAGCGTTTCGTGGCAAAGGTCAGAAAGGAAAGGCGCGCTATCCTGGGCGGTTCGCGCGAGCAACTCGAACGCGAGATCGAAACCCTGAGCAAGCAGATGTTCGCAGCCGCAGACAAGCTGGAGTTCGAGACCGCAGCCAAGCTACGGGACGATGTCCATGATCTGCGCCAGCTCCTGATGGTTCGCGGGCAGCAGTGAGAGGGGCCAATGGTATGTGATATTAATCGCTGATCTTTCGGAACACAGCGGAGGACACAGTCACGAGGCCGAGGCCGAGCGCGGCAACCGCGCCCACCCGAACCAGGGGCAGGACTCCGGCCTGCAGCAAGGTCAGGGAGCCCATTGCCAACGCAACGGTGAACGCGCTGACGAAGCGGTTACCGGCAGGTGCCGCGTCTCCATCCCGCTTGTAGAGCCAGGGAGAGACGAAAAAGCCGACGAGCGGCGGCAAGAGGTAGAGGGGGGCCGAAGCGGGATCCATGTCCACGCCCAGGAGCCAGCCCAGGGTAAAAGTATAGAGGGTCGCAACCCCTACCTCCACGGAGACCACGACCATCCGGCGGGTACGCCGGGTGACCAGCCATGCGAAGATCGAGAGGAGCACCCAGATCAGCGTGGCTCCCTTCCATACGCCTGTGACCACGGGCGCGTCCAGCTCATAGGCGACCACGGGAGAGCCGGAGATCGTAATCCGGACTGCGTCGTCTCGGGTGGAGACCCCGTCCTGCAGATCGGCCAGGAGCCCCCGGGCTCGGGCATCGAACTCCAAAGAGCGGTCGGAAACGCCATCCGTGAGTGCGCTCATGGCCCGGTCGATACGGAGGGCTCGCACGGCGTCAGCGCGGACCACAACGAGTTCTTCTGCAAAGGTGGCCGCCACACCCTCGGGATACTCCATCTCCTTGAACCCCGGGAGCCCCGAGAGCGTCTCAGTCAGCTTCTCCTTCACGTCGCCTTCGATCCGCAGGACTGCGGCGACCGCCGCCCACTCCTCGGCCGTTGGCTCGAAGGGCGCCTCAGGAGAGGCCATGTGGTCCCGAAGCCCTTCGAGGATGAACTGCTCCGTCGTGTCATCTTCGGGACCGGCCTCTCCCAGGACAGCGTCCACGGCCGCGTCGACGCGTGTTGCAGGAAGATGGGGGGCCAGTCTCCCCCGAATCGCCTCGAGGCGTCTTCGGGCCACGTCCTCTGATGGACCGATAGAGCACTGCTCTGCGCGACGGGCTGCCAGGATGATCTCCTCGAGGTTGTCCATGTGCTTCGCTAGAATCCGAGCCACGATCATGGCTTCTGAACGATCCCCGACGACCAGAGAGCGGATATCGTTGTTGCCCTCCAGGAAGAACCAAAGATTGCCCAGGGCTTCAGGTTCCTTTGGGATCCGATAAACCCCCTGAAAGCTCTGGTTGAGGAACGCCATGATCTGCCCCAGGGAGCGGACGTCTGAAAATATCCCCGTCCCTTCGAGGCAGTCCGAAAATCTTAGCAGACGCGCCACGTCCTCGGGCCGTGAAAAGTCCCCTTCAACGTCGATCTGTAGCAGGTCCGCGCCGCCAAAATGCGTATCAAAGAACGTCAGGGCCCGTCCGACTGGATCCTCCTTGAAGAAGAGGTGCCGGGGCAGGCTCCGGAAGCGGCATTGGGTCGCACCCAGGACCCCCACGCCGAGGACAGCGAAGCCCAGGATGACAGCGATGATCGGCCGGGCGCGGCCCGTTGCACGGCCGGGACTCCTGGTTCCCGGCCGAAGGAACGACGAGGCAGGAACAAAGACCAGGAGGGCCGTAGCAAGGACAGCGATCATGCCTACCGCGGCGGCCGACGCGAATTCACTCACGGGCGAGGGCGTGACGAACGCTACCCCGGCGAGGGCCAGCGCGGCGCCAGCGGTCATAAGGAGTGCGCGACGTGCCAGCGGTGGAGTAAAGGCCCCGGGGCTGCCGCTGATGCGCTCCTCGGCCGCGCGCGCGAAAAACGCGGCCGCTACGGCCACCACGGCGAGCGCAGCCAGGCCGGTCCCAGAACACGCCGTGACCCCGAACACCTCCAGGAGTCCGAACCATAGGAGTACGGACACGCCCGTGGACAGGAGGACCACGAAAACCGCCAGGATACGCCAGGCGATCAGGAACAATGGCACCAGGAAGAGGGCCGCGCCCACCGCAATGAGGCGCGGCGCGCGCTGGGCCAGACGCGCGGTAATCGCATCAGCGACAAAAGGCGCGCCGTAGTAGACAGCCTTCAGCGGCCCACGATGTTGCTCCACGATCTCTCGAATCCGCGCCGTAGCCTCGGGGTCAGCGCGCTCGGGGTCGAGTTGGACTATCACGAGATAGGCGCGGCCGTCCGGACTGACGAACGCTCCCCGCAGGTTCGAGTCGTTGCGTATTGTCTCGTGTAGGATCCTGCGGTCCTCGGGGGTCTCAGGAAGCGCGGCCACCGCTGGGCCCATCTCGATGCCGCCATCCGACCCGCGCCTGGACGTCACCATGTTCGTCAGGCTTCGAGCCTGCCGAACCCCGAGTTCCTTCTCCTGGTC
>CAYOTU010000182.1:0-3574 GCA_964406905.1 uncultured Myxococcales bacterium
GGGCCGTGGTGGATGCGCTCTTCGGCACCGGGCTCTCCAGGGATCTCGACCCCTGGCACCAGGGCCTGCTCAGCGCGCTCAACGCGCTGGACGCTTTCCGTTTCGCGGTGGACCTGCCCAGCGGGGTCCACCCGGACCGCGGCCAGATCCTGGGAGAGGCCTTCCAGGCCCACCGAACCGCTACCTTTGGAGGGGTGAAGCTTGGCCTGATGCATCACCCTGGCCGGGCCCTGGCCGGGGATCTTTTCCTGGTGGACATCTCCCTGCCCTCGGCGCATGTGGCCAGGACCCCGGGGGTGACCCTCCTCGATAACCCATGGGACCCGCCGCGACCACCGCCCCGCCCCGAACACGGCCACAAAAACCGCTTCGGCCACCTACTCGTGGTGGGTGGCTCCCCAGGCAAGGAAGGCGCTGCCCTCCTGGCCGGAGAGGCAGCGCTACGCAGCGGCGCCGGCCTCTGCACCGTCGCTGGACGCGGAAGCCGCGCAGTCGCAGCGACGCCGGACCTGATGATCGAGACCCTCGACGGGGACAGGGATCCAGCGGACGCTCTTGCGCGCCTGGCGGGGGGTAAGGCCGCCATCGCCGCGGGCCCCGGCCTCGGGACCGACGCGACGGTCCGGGCCCTGATGGGTCACCTGGTGGACGAGAACCCCCTCCCCCGGGTCCTGGACGCGGACGCACTGAACATCTTTGCGGGAGAGGCCGATCGCCTGCGCGGCGGCGGGGCACGGACAGTCCTGACTCCGCACCCGGGGGAGTTGGCCCGACTCCTGGCCGTGGACCGAGACGCCATCGCCGCGGATCGCCTGGGCTTGGCTCGCCGGGCCGCTGCCGAGACAGGCTGCGTGACGGTGCTCAAGGGTGCGGGCACGGTGATCGCTGCGCCGGACGGGCGGGCCGCGATCAACCTGGCCGGCTCCGTGGCCCTGGCCAAGGCAGGCAGCGGCGACGTGCTCACCGGGGTAATCGGCGCGCTCCTGGCCCAGGGGATGGGCCCTTGGGGCGCGGCCTGCCTCGGGGTCTGGGTTCACGCTCGCGCAGCGGACCGCTGCGCAGCGAAGACCGGCCCATACGGCCTCCTGGCGGGCGACCTCCCCGCGGCGATGGGGCCAGCCCTTGTTGAAGCCGCTGCCCCTCCTCCCCCATTTCAGGCCGGGCGGCCCCGCAGGATCGGCCACCGACCGTCCCCATGATCCCTCCCACCGCGCTCCAACAAGCTGGAGACCTCGTCGCTGCCGGGGGCCTCGTTCTCTACCCCACGGATACCCTCTACGGCATGGGCGGGGACGCGACCTCAGCGGCCGTATCTGCGCGGGTGCTGGCCCTCAAGGGCCTGGAGACGCCTCGGCCCTTCCCGATCCTGGTCCCCTCCCTAGCCGTCGCTCGGGCAGCCACGGCAGCGGAAGCCCGCCCTGCCCTGGACGTGCTGGCCCGGTTCGCATGGCCCGGCGCGCTCACGGTGATCGTATCCCTGACCCCTGACGCGGCCCAGCACCTAGCGCCTGCGGCCCCCACGGGGACCGCAGGCTTCCGCTTGCCGGCCCATCCTGCTGCTCGGTACCTGGCGGCCCGGGCCAGGGGTTTCCTCATCGGCACCAGCGCCAACCCCGCAGGAGGCCCACCTCCAGCGGAAGCGACCGGACTCGATTCAAGCCTCGTCGAGGCCTCTGATGCCTGGGTGGCCGCGGCCCCGCCCTGCGGGGGCCGGGCCTCCACGGTGCTGGACCTCACAGCGTCTCCCGTGGTTCTGCGCGCGGGTGACCAGGCAACGGCAGACCTCCTGCGCCTCCTCCAAAATCTAGGGAGAATGCGACCGTGAATGACACGAAGATCCTGGGGGGCCGAATCAGATGCCAGCAACCCAAGTCAGGGTACCGTTTTGCGGTGGACTCCCTGCTCCTGGCCTGGTTCGTCCTGCACCGGCGCGGGACTGCGCTGGGAGGACGAGGCCTCGAATTGGGTGGCGGCAGCGGGGTAGTCTCCGCGACGGTCCTGGCCGGGGGCGGGCTTGATCGGGCGGACCTGGTTGAGATCCAGGCACACGCGCACGCGGCCGCGCAGGCCACGGCCAGCATCAACGGGCTCGACGCGCGGATGGGCTGCCACCTCGCTGACCTGCGGGACCTGCCCGGGGTCCTGCCCGCGGTGGACCGCCCCGATGTCCTCTACTCGAACCCCCCATTCCACCGCCTGGACCGAGGGCGGGTCCCGCCAGACCCGGCATCCGCCATAGCGCGACACGAGGTGGAGGCCAACATGGACGACATCCTGGACGCTGCGGGCCGGCTCCTGCCCTCCCGCGGTCTCCTCTACCTGACCTACCCAGCGGCCCGCCTCGGAGAACTGCTGGTACGCCTTCCGGCCCGCAACCTCACGCCCACCCGACTCGTCCTGGCATGGACCGCACTCGGAGGTGATGCATCCCGCCTCCTCCTCGAGGCCCGCAAAGATGTGGATACCCCCCTAACCATCGGGCCGCCCCAACAAATGGACGGAGAGTGGTACGAGGAGCTTTGCAGAATGCTGGACACAGTCGGGAATTGAGTCCTACTCGGAGAACTCCTTTTCCCAGTCGTCGAGGGAGCCGATCGCTTCCTCGTCTATCTCGAACGCGCCGCCGGTGAGTTCCTCGGAATCGGACCGAGGGGTCAGCGCAGGCTCGGGGACTGGTTCAGGCTCGGGGACTGGTTCAGGCTCGGGGACTGGTTCGGGCTTCAGGATCGGCTTCGGAGCCGAAGGGACAGCGAAGCGCTGTACGCGCTTCGAGTTGACCACGACCTTGGCCGGGCGGAGCAGACGGTTGTAGAGCATATATCCCTTCTCCAACTCCTCCACCACTGAGGACGGGGGCGCGTCCTTGTCCAGGCGCTGCATTACCGCCTCGTGGACAGTGGGGTCGAAAACCTCGCCGAAGGAGTTGAAGGGCTTGGCGCCGACGCGCTCAAGGATGCCTAACCAACGGGCCAAGATGAGCTGCACGCCATTGACAAAGGAGGCCAGGGCCGGGTGTCCGTCGGTCTCGGAATGAACTACGGTCCGTTCGAGATCGTCCAGGACCGGCAAGATCTCCCTGAGGAGCTTCTCGTTGGAGTATAGCAGGAGGGTCGAGCGCTCCTTCAGGACCCGGCGCTTATGGTTTTCAAAGTCCGCCATAACCCGGAGGGTACGCTGACGCTCGATGTCGATTCGGGCTTCGAGGGAATCGGGGTTTTCAGGCAAGGACCCCTCGTCCTCCCGGTTGAAAACCTCCTCCTGGTCCCACGCACCCTCGCCGTTCCCGTTGGCCAGTGGACCGTCTTTGTCCTCGTCTCTCGCCATCTCAGACTCCTCATTCCTTCGCGACACTATTCCCCCATTCAGGGCCTTGTCAAGATCGGTGATTGACAGAAGGCCCCCGAGACCATACATTCTGGCGGCACCGGAGAGGAGGGCATCCCGATGATCGAGAAAGACCTGGTCTTCGACAAGCGTATTCTGCAGCGGAACCTGGAGAAGGGCCTCATCACTCGTGAAGAATACGAGAAACACATCGCGGGCCTCAGTGGCCTTGAAGGGAACTTCACCAGCC
>CAYOTU010000182.1:3584-7396 GCA_964406905.1 uncultured Myxococcales bacterium
TTCGACCTGGACGCCCGGGAGCTGACCGAGTTGGAGCTCCTGGAGCAAAAGGACGAACTCGATGGCTGAGGGCCCCCGGGATACGGCCCCCGGCGGGGTCGACTTCCGTACCTTCATCATCTCCCTGGGAACGTCGGCCATGCTCCACCTGGGGGAGATCCCTGATCCCGATAGCGACAAGCCCGTGGTCAACCTGGAACTGGCCCGCTCGACTATCGACCTGCTGGACCTGCTGAAACAGAAAACCGCGGGCAACCTCACCGACGACGAGACCCAGATCCTCGACGGCCTGCTCTACGACCTGCGCCTGCGCTTCGTGGCCCGCTCCGGCGGATCCTCCACAGATTGACTTGCGCACGACATCCACCGCCCTGATCCTGCTCTCGCTCCTGGCCCTCGGGGGTTGCGGTGGAAAAGAATCCGACCCTGACCAGGACACGCGGCGGATGGTGCGTGTGCGACCGGAGGCGGACAGTGCTTCGCACCGGGTCGCTCCTCCGGTCGCTCTTCCGGCCCCCCCGCCCGTCGCTCCCCCACTGAGCCTCCCGTCGCCGCGGCCGCTGCCAGCGCTCACCCCCGGCGCGCTCCCAGACTTCGCAGCCATTTACGCGGCTGCTGTTCCGTCCGTCGTCGCGCTCGAGGTACGTGCCCACGGCACGGACCGCCAGGGCACAGGCTTCTTCATCAACTCAGGCGGCCTTTTGCTCACGTCCGCGCATGTCGTGGAGGATGCGACAACGATCATTGCGGTTACCCACACCGGCCGTCTTCTCCCGGCGACGGTGGTCGGCGTGGACCAAAGCACGGATCTGGCCCTCCTCGCAGTCGAGGGAAAGGACCTTCCGCCTCCCCTCCCGCTGGCCAAACGCGACGCGCAGGTAGGCGAGTGGGTCCTGGTCATCGGTACACCCCTGGGCCTGGCCTTCTCCGCCACCCGGGGGATAATCAGCGCCACGGGACGCAGCGAGGCCGTTTGGGGCGCTGCTGGCTATACCGACTTCATCCAGACGGACGCGGCTATCAACCGCGGCAACAGCGGCGGCCCGCTCCTGGGCTTGGATGGCGCTGTCCTGGGAATCGCCGCGGCCATCGACCCCGAGGCCGACCGCATCAGCTTTGCTGTCCCCGCGACCATGGCCCGGATCGTGACGCTGCGGCTCAACGAAGAACGCTGGTGATGATCTCCAGGGCTTGTCCCTGCTCATCCTCGGTGATCACGAGGGGGGGTGCGAAGCGAATCACGTTCTCGTGGGTCTCCTTACAAAGGATCCCCTTGGTCATAAGTTGCTCGGCCATGTCCCGGGCGTTGCCCCGACCAGTATCGAGGACGATAGCGTTGAGGAGACCTTTGCCCCGCACGGCGATGACCCGGCCTTTTCCCACGAAGGTCTCCAGGCGCTCCCGGAACGTCACGCCGAGGCGGTCGGCCCGCTCAGCCAGATGCTCCTCCTCCAGGATCTTCAGTGCCTCCCGGGCCACCGCGGCGCCAAGGGGATTCCCGCCAAAGGTCGAACCGTGGCTCCCGGGCTCAAAGACACCGAGGAGTTCCTTAGCCCCGACCACCGCAGAAACGGGGAAGATCCCGCCGCCGAGGCTCTTTCCGAGGATGTAGGCGTCAGGCATCACGTTCTCGTGATCGCATGCGAACATCCGGCCCGTCCGAGCCAGGCCCGTCTGCACCTCGTCCGCCAGCATCAAGACCCCCCGGCGGGAACAGATGTCCCGGACCTTGCGCAGGTAGCCGCTCTTCGGCACCACAACTCCGGCCTCCCCCTGGATCGGCTCCAGAAGGACAGCGACGGTCTCTGGGCCGATCTTGGCCTCAATCGCGTCAGCGTCCCCGAAGGGCACCAGATCAAAGCCCGGTGTGAACGGCCCGAATCCATCCCGGTAGGCCGCTTCGGAGGAGAAAGAGATGATCGTAGTCGTACGGCCGTGGAAGTTGTTGTCACAGACCACGATCCGGGCCGAGTCCGGGGGCACGCCCTTGACCCGATAGCCCCAACGGCGCGCTGCCTTGACCGCTGTCTCCACGGCCTCGGCGCCGGTGTTCATGGGGAGGACCATCTCCATCCCGCAGAGTTCTGCCAGGTCCCGGCAGAACGGACCAAGCTGGTCGTTGTGGAAGGCCCGAGAGGTGAGGGTGAGGCGGTCGAGCTGGCGGCGGGCCGCGTCCAGGAGTCGGGGGTGACGGTGTCCGTGGCTTATCGCGCTGTACGCTGAGAGCATGTCCATGTACTTCCGGCCATCCACGTCCCAGACCCATACCCCCTCGCCTCGGGTGAGGACCACGGGGAGGGGCTTGTAGTTTTTTGCGCCGTACGTCTGCTCCAGATCGAGATAGGATTGGGTCGCCATGTTTATAGGTCCAGTGTGTAGCGGGTCATTGAGTCGAGGAATTCGGGCCCGGGGATCAAGTCGAAGAGTATCGCCACAAAGACGCCGCCGACTCCGAGAAGAATCAGGAGAAAGAGGATCAGGAAGATCTTCCCGCCCTTCCTTTTTCCTGTCAGCGCCGCGAAGTCGTCGTCGTCAAGGTCATCGTCGAGATCGGGTCCCGGCTTTACCGCTGGCGTCGGAGAGACCTTCGGGGCTAAGGCCTGGGCCGGAGAGGGAGAAGGAGGCGCAGCGGGGGTGGGAGAGACAGCAGGGAAGGCCGGCTCGGTGGGAACCCGGGGCTTCTCAGGGGACGCGGCCGGCTGCCGGACGGACGCCTCCCCCGTCTTGGCCATCATGCGATCCATGGCCTGGTCCATGGGGAGATTCCCCACCGCGGGCATGTACGCCACGGTGCTGGCTCCCTCGTCCACGTCCGAGTCTCCGAGGGTATCCTTGAGCTGCGCAAGTTTCTTCTGTACCTCGTCGGAGAACCCACCCGAAGGCGCGGAGTCCCCATCCGGGGCACCCGCAGCGCCCACCGCGGGCATGTACATCATGGTGTCGGCCGAATCCGGGGCACCCGTAGCGCCCACCGCGGGCATGTACATCATGGTGTCGGCCGAGTCCAACTCCGCGAGGCCCTCACCCTCGGGGAGGGGGCCGGCAGCGGGGCCCTGCTCCGGGGGGGCGTCGTCTTCGTCCGCGGTAGTCGCGCCGGAAATAGCGGGCATCATCAACAGGGTCTCGCCGCCCATGTCCTCCGCTGCCTTCTCGATGGCCTTTTCGGTCGCCTCAGCCTCAGCCACGGGCTTCATGTAGAGCATCGTGGGCGCGGTGCCCAGTTCCTGCTCGTCCTTCGGCGCGCCGCCGTCTCCCTGGCCATTCTCATCAGGAGGAATCACGCTCATGTTCCGTCTCCTCGTCTGGTCTTCCTGGACAGAGTCTAGCACCGCCCCAGCATGGCATCAAGGGTCCTCGGCTCCGTCGTCGGGCGCGACGCGGAACCGCATCGCTGCTGGCAGAAAATCCACACCCCCGGGCAGGAGATAGAGACGCACGGACTGGCCCTCTTCCAGGGTCAACCCGGCGAGCCACTCCTGGTCCGCGGACTCAAGGAGGGGGAGGAGCTGTGCCCGGGCCGCGTCCAGGTTGCCCTGGTTCAGGACCAGGGACCATCCCGAGGCCTCGGCACCGGGGAGTTGCAGGGCTTCGAGGCCCAGGTCCTGCTGGACCAGCTCCGGCACCGGCGCTGCCAGGATGACCCGGTGGGTAGCGGTGAGGGTCAGGGATGTTTTCTCAGGGAAGAGGACGTCGAAGCCTGTAAAGAGCAAGACCAGGATCACCGCCAGGACGCCGAAGGTCTCGTAGGGGAAGCGAGACCGGGCATTTCCATAGAAGCGCCCCTTGCTCTTGAGCCGGATCCGCCGCTGGAC
>CAYOTU010000183.1:0-7325 GCA_964406905.1 uncultured Myxococcales bacterium
TCAGTGATCGCCTGCGATATCGGGGAGTCTCCTGATCCCGCGCCTGCTGCCGAACCAGCAACCCAGGCTCAGGCGACCGAGCTTCCGGGCCTTCCCGCGTGGGAGACATCCGAAGAGCGCGCCACTGCGCACAAGGGGGACGACCACGACGATTACCGAGAGGTCCATCCCGAGCTGTACGGGGTCACAGCGCCGCCGTCGGTGCCTGTGCGCAGCTTCGCTGAGTACGAGCCGGCGCAGGCCATGATGCTCCGGCCGGGCGGCGGGATCAGCGCGTTCCATCGGGGGATACTGAAGGGTGCGGCAGGGCACGTACCGCTGATAATCGTCTTCCACGAGCTCGGACAGAGGGATTCCTTCGAGGACGTGATCAAGGGAGACCTGGGCCTGGATCTGAACGGGTTCCGGTTCATCGACGTTGAAAAGACCGACGCTATCTGGACCCGGGACTATGGACCGGTCAGCCATGTGACCGCGGACGGAGAGATCGGATTCGTGGATTTCCGGTACTACCATGGACGCCATTGGGACGACGCGATCCCCACGAAGCTCGCTGCGGAATTGGGAATCAACGTGTTCCGCCCCTCCATGAGCTACGAAGGCGGCAACTTCATGGCCGACATCGCGGGGACCTGCTACGCCACCGAGAAGATCTACCAGCAGAACGCGGGCCACACTCCATCCGAGATCGACCAGTGGATGCTGGAGTACGCGGGCTGCCAGGAGGTGGTGAGTCTGATTCGGCCCCAAAACCTGGGCACCGGCCACATTGACATGTTTGCCAAGCTCATGGACGAAGACACCATTATCCTCGGAGAGTACGATCCTGTCATTCGGCCTGAGAACGCGCAGATCCTGGACGACAACGCGGCCCTCCTCGAAGCCCAGACCACCGTGGCCGGGGGAAGCCTCGAGGTACTGAGGATCCCTCTGCCATGGGACGACACCGGGATCTGGTACACCTACACAAACTCCCTGATCCTCAACGACGCGGTCCTGGTGCCGATCTATTCGAAGTTCAAGGACCAGGAGGCCCAGGCCCTGGCCGTGTACGAGGCGGCCGCACCGCACCTGGAGATCCGGACCGTGAACGCGGACAGCATCATCTCTTCCGGTGGTGCGATCCACTGCGTCACCATGACCGTGCCCGAGGGCGCGTTGGCGGCCTTTCAGGAGGCTCCTGTCCAGCTCTGTCCTCTCAACGAGCTCAACAAATGCGACGACATCGGCCCCTGCGGCGGCCTGCCCTACGAGGGCGCTTGCGACGGGGATGTCCTGCAGTATTGCGGGTCCGACGAGTACCCCCACGCGACGTCCTGCGATGAGTGCTGCGGCTGGGACGCGGATGCGAATGCCGGGGACGGCTGGTACGACTGTCTAGCGGGCGCTGCCTGTGCAGCCTGCACTGATGAGTGTGAAGCACCAGGCGACAAAGGCTGTAGCGCGTACCTGACCCACGCATGGATCTGCGGGCATTCAGACGATGATCCATGCCTTGACCGCATGTACGGCCCTTGCGCGCCCGATGCCATCTGCAACGTCGAGATCGCCCAGTGCCAGGAGGGCTACACGCCCCCTGATCCTTGTGACAACCCGCCCTGCGATCCCTGCGTGGATGAGTGCGCTGTCCTCGGTGTGCGGACCTGCGATGATGCAGGCACCGCGGCCTACGTCTGCCGGGAGGACGCGTACGGCTGCCGCTTCCTGGATCTCTACGAGACCTGCGAGGCCAGCGCCGTCTGTGAGGACGGCGTCTGTGTAACCCCCATGGAAGAACAGACCTCCGCGGATCTGTTGTCCGAGGAGGACATCGTGGCGTCCGAGCCGCCGAGCAAGGGTGGTGGCGGATGTACCACGGGTTGGGTGGCCGCGCCGGGGTGGTGGGTGTTGCTGCTTCTGGGGGTGATGTGTCCGTCGCAAAAAAAGGACCATTTTGTTGTAGTTTTGTTATAGTTACCAGACAGATCACCATGCTGACTCAGTCGTTGGTTTGTGCAGCTTGGTCAAGAGGCCGCGTGTTCAATCGAGGAAGGAGGTTGCCGTGAAATCAGTTCGGCTCGTTTCGGTCATTGTCCTCTGTGTCGGGACCATCGGCCTCTCGCCGTTCTCCGCGTACGCGGGCGATTGCACGCCGGATTCCGGCTTCGAGTGGTGCTACGATAACCCCAATCCCTGGGCGTATACACCCCGAATCCAGGTGGACATCGACTACAACACGACGTGGAAGAATGGGTACAATGTCGCCAAGGGCGAGTACATCATGCGCTTCAAGTGCAACGGTACCCTGTACTACAACTCGAATAGCTGCTGGGATGGAGGATGCAACGGCCAGAACATGGGGGGCGGGATCAGCCAGAAGGTGATCGGTACCGCGTACGCGGCCAACCCCCAGATGAAGGAGGTCCGGTGCTATACACAGGACAGCGACGGCTGGGCATGGGCAAGTTTCAATCCCTGGACGTCGAATGTCCACGTCGTCCATTGCTATCAGGATGGAGACTGTTCCCAATGCTACAGTTGCAACACCTCGGGCAGTCCGTCAGGGTGGCAGTGCCAGATCAACCAGGAGAGCTGCAACGGGCTGGACGACGACTGCGACGGACAGGTGGATGAGAACTGGCCGGAGCTGGGCAACCCTTGTGAGGCAGGGGTTGGGGAGTGCCACCAGGACGGAACGACAATCTGCACGTCCAACGGAAGCGGAACCAAGTGCAGCGTGAGCGGTGGCTCTCCGCAGCCCGAGCTTTGCGACGGTTTTGACAACGACTGCGACGGGGGCGCGGACGAGGACTTCCCCATTGGTGATCCCTGCACGGTCGGCATCGGGGAGTGCGAGAACCAGGGGGTGCTGGAATGCACCCAGGACAGTACGGGGACTGAGTGCAGCGTCGCGCCATTCCCGCCGCAGGCAGAGCTCTGCGACGGTCTTGACAACGACTGCGACGGCAGCGTCGACGAGATCTTCCCACTTGGTGATCCCTGCACGGTCGGTATCGGGCAGTGCGAGAACCTGGGAGCGCTGGTCTGCAAGGCCGACGGTTTCGGGACCGAGTGCAGCGTCGACCCCTTCCCGCCGCAGTCGGAGCTCTGCGACGGTCTTGACAACGACTGCGACGGCGGCATTGACGAGGACTTCGACGTTGGTGAAGCCTGTACAGTCGGCATCGGGCAGTGCGAAAACCAGGGGCTCATGGTCTGCACTTCGGACGGCCTCGGGATCGAGTGCTCGGTAGATCCCTTCCCGCCGCAGTCAGAGCTCTGCGATGGTCTTGACAATGACTGCGACGGCGGCATCGACGAGGACTTCGACCTTGGCGATGCCTGCACAGTCGGCATCGGTCAGTGCAAGAACCTGGGAGTCATGATCTGCTCTCCAGACGGCTCTGGTACCGAGTGCTCGGTAGATCCTTTCCCGCCGCAGTTAGAGCTCTGCGATGGTCTTGACAACGACTGCGACGGCGGCGCGGATGAGGACTTCGACGTTGGCGTCCTTTGCTTCGTCGGCACCGGGGAATGCTCGACGACGGGGATTTCTGTATGCACTCAGGACGGCACTGGGAAGGAGTGCAACGTGGATCCCCTGCCTCCACAGGCGGAGCTATGCGATGGACTTGACAACGACTGCGACGGAGGTACCGACGAAGACTTTCCGCTGGGCGATGCCTGCACAGTCGGCATAGGCCAGTGCATGAACACAGGTATTCTTGAATGCACTCAGGACGGCACGGGGACGGAGTGCTCCGTGGAGCCCCTGCCGGCCCAGGTCGAGTTCTGCGATGGACTTGACAACGACTGTGATGATGAAATCGACGAGGGTTTTTCCCTCGGCGAGTCGTGCACCGTCGGGACGGGCGAATGCGCGCAGACCGGCGAGCAGGTATGCCTGGAGACCGGCTTCGGGACGGAGTGCTCCGTGGAGCCCCTGTCTCCGCAGGCGGAGTTCTGCGACGGACTTGACAACGACTGCGACGGCGCTGCGGACGAGGACTATCCAGTCGATGAGTCCTGCTCTGTCGGTGTCGGTGAATGCGAAAACCAGGGGCTCTTTGTATGCACTCAGGACGGCACCGGAACAAAGTGCACTGCGGAGCCGCTGCCGCCGCAGGAAGAGGTCTGCGACGGCGTGGACAACGACTGCGACGGCGGCATCGACGAGGATTTTGTCATCGAGGAGCCCTGCACAGTGGGCATCGGCGAATGCGAGAACCAGGGACTCATGGTGTGCACCGCGGACGGCCTCGGGATCGAGTGCGACGTGGAGCCGCTGCCGCCGCAGGAAGAACTCTGCGACGGACTTGACAACGACTGCGACGGCGAAGCGGATGAGGACTTCGCGCCCCTTGGCGTGGTGTGTCATGTGGGAGTGGGGATCTGCATGGCCTGGGGCGAGTGGGTGTGCTCGGAGGACGGAGAAGAGGCGGAGTGCGACGCTGAGCCGCTGGCTCCGCAGGAGGAGGTCTGCGACGGCCTTGACAACGACTGCGACGGTGCGGTGGACCAGGGTTGTGCTTGTGTCCAGGGGACCAGCCGTCCCTGTGGACCGAGCCTCGGGGAGTGCATTCCCGGCGACCAGATCTGCGAAAACGCTGGGACGTGGGGTCTCTGCGAAGGCGGTCAGGGTCCGGAGCCCGAGATCTGCGATGGTCTTGACAACGACTGCGACGGCGTGGCGGATCCAGGATGCTCCTGTGCGGCGGGGTCGGAAGAGCCCTGCGGTCCGTCAGAGGGAGAGTGCCAGCCGGGAAGTCGAGTCTGCGTCGAGGGCGTCTGGGGTCCCTGCGAAGAGATGGAGGGGCCCGAGCCCGAGCTGTGCGACGGATTTGACAACGACTGTGACGGGGAGACCGACGAGGCGTTCCCTGATCTGTCAGGGCCTTGCACGGCAGGCACGGGTGCCTGCGAGATCGAGGATGAGCTGGTCTGTACCGAGGACGGGTTCGGCGTCGAGTGCGGAGCGCTTCCGGGAGAGCCTGCGGAGGAGACGTGCAACGGGCTGGACGACGACTGCGACGGTGACACGGACGAGGACGGAGCCTGCTGGGATTGCGATCCGGGCGCGGAGGAGTTCTGCGTTCTGGAGACCGGGGTCTGCGACGAGGGCGTCCGTTCGTGCAGCGATGAGGGGGTCTGGGGCCCTTGCGTCCCGGTGGAAGGATGCGTCTCCGATGGTCCCGCAGCCGACCCGGAATGGGACGTTGGCGGTTTGACCCCTGATTCTGACGAGGATGCTGGTGGGTACGTTACCGGTGACGTTACCGGTGACGTTACCGGATGGGACGTCTCCGTCTCCGGCACTCGCTCCGGCGGCTGTCAGTCTGGGCTCCCCGCGGACGTCGCTGTTCCATGGGGCCTGCTGCTCCTTGCAGGCCTCGGAGCGCTTCTCTTCCGGAGGCGGTGCTTGACCCGGTGATGGTCTCTGTAACGGTCTCCCTCATTTGATTGTTTCAGGCGGATTTGGTTCTACTCAATTGCGGGAACTCGCTCGGGACGGGGTGCGAACTCGCTCGGGAGGGAACTCGCTCGGGACAGGGGCGAACCTGGTAGCACATCGGCATCGAAGATGGCACTATGTCCTTGCCGAATCCACACGGAACGAGGGGGAGCCATGCTTCGGACGAATCGGTTCGCTATCCTAACAATCGCGGTCACCGCGGCGCTATGGGCCTGCGGCGGTGGATCGAGCCCCGGGACCTCGGACACCGGTTCCTCGGATACGCCGGCTGAGGCGGTCGCCGCGGATGTCCCTGCGGCGGAGGACATCCCGCTCCCGCAGGACACTCCGCCCCCCGAAGACGCGCCCCGGGACACGCCGCCTCCCGAGGACACGCCGCCTCCCGAGGATACGCCGCCTCCCGAGGATACGCCGCCGCCCGAGGATACGCCGCCGCCCGAGGACACGCCGCCGCCCGAGGACACCGTCCCCGAAGGCATCGGGCCCCTCTGCTTTCCCGATGTCTACAAGGAGGGCGAGCCCGGCCCCGACTACGACCAGTTCGAGCCGGTCATCGGCGAGCATTGCGCCGGCACGAACCACCAGGACATTACCGACGTCCAGCGGGTGGTCTTCTTCGGGGACTCGGTGACCGTGGGGACTCCCAACACCTCGCACCTGCTCTCCGTGGACAACAGCCACTTCTACCGGAATCTGCTGGCCGAGTGGCTCGCTGACGAGTTCGATCTGGACACCGGCGGGCTGATCTCCTGGGGGGTCTGGAAGACCTACGACTACTTCTCCGGCAACGGCGGAAATATGGAGTCGGGGGACTTCATGAACTGCTCCGAGTGGGGGGCGCGCACGGACGACCTCCTCGACGGCGGCGGCCAGATCGGGGAATGCATACCCGGGGGCTCCAGCCCCTTCCGGACCCTCTTCGTCTTCACCATGGGCGGCAACGACATCGCCAAGATCACCCAGGAGGGCGCCGAGGCCTCCCCCGAGGAGGTGGCGGCGGGGTACCCGGCGGCGTGGGCCCTGGCGGAGAGCACCGTGGACTACCTTGAGGAGGCCGTTCAGTGGCTCAAGGACCCGGCGCGGTTCCCGAACGGCTCCTACGTCGTGTACGTCAACGGCTTCGAGTTCACCGACGCCACCGGGGAGACCAGCGCCTGCACCCCCAACCTGGTTTTCGACATCCCTGGGATCGGGGAGATCAACCTCGCTGAGCTCGGCATCCCGGTGGCCAACCTCGCCGGGTACGGAGAATGGGCCCAGCCCGAGATCCAGGCGAACATCGTCATCTGGATGATGGAGCAGTACATGCGCATCGCGGTGGACCACCAGGCGGACATGATCTGGACCATCGAGGCCTTCTGCGGCCACGGCTACAAGGCGGCGGGCTTCAACGCGGATCCCGAGAACCGGTGCTACATCGACGAGGACGCGGACCTGTACTTCGACGAGACCTGCATCCACCCCTCCGACGCGGGCCACGCGGCGCTCGCCGACATGTTCAAGGCGGTGATCCTGGAGTAAGCGTCTGACCATAAATAAACAGTGCATTCAGTCGCCGCTGCATCCGCTCTCGCGGCGTTGAGCAACCTTGAAATACTGGTAGTATGACTGCGATTGCTCGCCTTCCGAGAGCGGCGCATCAGCGCCCTCTGTGCGATCTGTTTATTTGTGGTCAGACGCTAACCGCGGGGAGCCCTACTCTGCGGCGTTGGGGTTCTCGAGGCCGTAGCCCTGCTCGTGGTCCGCGCGCTTGAGCATGTACGCCAGGAAGATCGAGAGCACGCCGAGCCCCACCAGGACCAGGATCGGGATGGTGTAGGTGGAGATCGGGTAGCCAGGGGCAGTCGCCCACCCCCAGCTCCCACACCACCGT
>CAYOTU010000184.1:0-7313 GCA_964406905.1 uncultured Myxococcales bacterium
TGGGCGCAACAAGGTCATGGTAAAAACCAAAGCGAAGTAGATAGTCTCCATCCATTTTGCCGTTCGGGCACCGTCGGCTCCGCCGACTGGGCAGAGCGGCTCCTGTGCCCCAACCCAGGTCGAAGACCGGCCCCTTGGGCCTGGGCTATGAGGTGCGCCTAACCGAACACACATGGAGGAAACGTGCCAAAGGCTTCACAGGCAGGCGTCACGTCCAACAAGTCCGACGCCTCGAATCGACTCGGTTCCTCTTCGGAACCATGCTCCGCAATAGGGGCGAGGTGCATGCTTTCTTGGCGAGGCTCCAGCTTTCTCTGGCAGATCTGCCATCTCGGAGGGCTCCTGCCCCTGGCCCCAGCCATGCCCAAACTTCTATAGCCTCAAATCCACATGAACTCAGCCCAAGAACCAACGCCCAACGATCACACCCGTCCTCAGGCGGCGTATTGCGGGGCCTTGCGATGGGTGATAGGGTCTGCCCATGGATGCCCGCACCCGACACTGCCTGTTCGCCATCGGCGGCTATATCGGGCTCACCATCTTCTGGTTCCTGCCGGTCCTGCCCGGGATCAGCGAGGCGCTGATCGGCCCGGCGGAGGACAACATGCTCCTCTACTGGAACCTCTGGTGGGGGAACGAAGCCCTGCGCTCCCCCGGCCTCGAGCTGTTCCACACCCGGCACCTCTTCCATCCCCAGGGCCATGTACTCTGGCTCCACTCCATGAGCTGGACCAACGTCCTCCTCTCGCTCCCCCTGACCCGCTTCATGCCGTTGCCCCTGGTCTACAACCTGTTGATGCTCTCCTCCTTCGTGGTCGGCGGCACGGGAGCCTTCTTCCTCGCCCGCCGCTTCCTGGATCGCGACCTGCTGTGCTTCTACGCCGGATTCGTGTTTGCGTTCAATCCATTCCACTTCTCCCACGCGCTCCATCACCTGGACGTCAGCTCCATCCAGTACCTGCCGTTCACGCTGCTGTTCTACCTGCGTGCCCGGGAGGACCCGCGGCTAAGGAACATCGTCGCCGGCGCGCTCTTCTTCGCCGCGGCGTCGCTGGCAAGCTTCTACTATCTGCCCCAGCTCGTGCTGGTCTTCCTCGCCGACCTGATCGTCCGGTCCGTGCAGAAGCGGGGCCTGGACGGGGCCTCCCTGCGTGCGGCCGCGCTCATCGGCGGCCTGACGGCCCTCATCCTCTCACCGCTGCTCGTGATGATGGCACGGGAGTTCCTGGCGAGCTACGGGAGGCTCGCAACCGTCGGTCCGGATCCGACCAACTGGTTCGTGGCGGATCTCGCGAGGCTCGTCCTGCCGAACAGCTACAGCCCATTCTGGGGAGAGCCGGAGTCCATGTCTCCGACACCCTTCACGGGGAACAGCTGGGAGAACGCCGTGTTTCTCGGCTGGGTCAACCTGGCCGCGGTGGGCTACCTCCTCGTCGGGCGGGTGAAGGAGAACGCCTGGCTCCTGGTGATGTTCGGCCTCTTCCTTGTCCTCTCGCTGGGGCGACAGCTCCATGTGGCGGGCGCCCTCGTCGGCCCGGAGCTCTTGCCCTATCGGCTCCTGGATCAGATCCCCCTGCTCAACCTCGGCCGGGTCCCGGCGCGGATGATCGTCATGGCGCAGCTCTTCCTGGGCATCCTCGCAGCCCGCGGCATCGACGCCGCGCTGCGGGGCACCGCGCGCTGGAGACCCTGGCTGGACGTTCGGCGGCGACGGCTCTGGATCGCCGCGGGGATCGGCCTCGTGGCCGGGATGGAGTTCCTGTGCATCGCGAACGTCAACACCCGGATCCACCTCCCGGCCGTCTATGAACAGATCCCGCAGGAGGACGGCGTCTCCTTGCTCAACCTCCCGATGGACTCCTACAAGTTCGACGCGCTGTACATGATGTACCAGACCCGCCACGGGATCCCCATGGGGGCCGGCCGGGTCTCCCGGGTCACGGATCACGGGGTGCGCGGCGCCCTCGCAGAGGCTGCTCCGGATGATACCCCGGCGATCCTCCGGGAGTATAAGATCCGCTACATCGTGGTCCATCGAGCCTTCTACGAGCAGCCGCCCGATGCCCTCTTCGATCAGCTGTTCCAGCGCATCTGGCAAGACGAGCAGCACATCCTGTATCGAGTGAACTGATCAGCGGAGCGCAGGGATCCAGCTCCACATAGGAATCCCGCAGGTAGGCGACCAGGTCATAGGCCTCGGTCCCCAGGAGCGCGTCCTGGAAGTCGATGAGCACGAGCCCGCGTCGGGTGAGCATGAGGTTGGTGCTCTGGAAGTCCCGGTGGACCAGGCGATCCCCCCGGGCCGCCAGGATCCCGGCGACGCGATCGAAGCTGCGACCGAGTTCAAGCCACGCGTCCCCGTCCGGCTCGACGCCGAACCTGGCCTCGAGGCCCCACTCGGTGAAATGATCCAGCTCCCAGCGCAGGAGGAAATGATCGAAGGATCGCTCGTGGACGCGCTCCCAGTGGTCTCCCTGGGGGGGGGCCTCGGGGTGGACTACGGCCTCTTCTATGTCGTAAGTCGGATTATCGAGGAGTACCGCATGCTTCCCGACCTGGACCACGCAATCCGGCGGGCAGTGTCCACCGCGGGCAAGGCGGTGCTGTTCACCGCGACGACCATGATCGCGGGGATCGTTTTCTGGGCATGGTCCTTCCTCAAGTTCCAGGCGGATATGGGAATCCTTCTCGCAGTGTGGATGTTTATCTCCATGCTTGGAGGCCTCTTCCTTCTGCCCGCGCTCATCGCTGTCTTCAAGCCGAAGTTTATCACCCGGGCGGCTAAGGCGAAAAACGCAGCGGGCGCGGCTGCGCACTGAGGGGCGTGCCCTTTGGCGCGTTCTGCCAAACGACGACATCGATAACCTCGTCGTCCCTGACGAGGGCCACCTCGCCGCGCCGGTTGGGCAGGGAGAGCTTCGGGCACTGGAACTGCTCACTCTTGCGGGAGCGGGCGATGACCACGAAGCCGAAGGACGGGACGATGGCGTCCTTCGGGAGCATGCAGCGCACCGAGCCGCCCACCGCCACCTCCACCCCGGCGAGACTTGCAGGGAGCGGGGTCGGGTTGTGAACCTCGATCCACTCCCCCTCGCGGTCAGAGACAGCGGTGGGGTCAATCATGAGTCTGGTAACCAACAACGAAAGGGGCTCAGTGGGCACAGCCGCGTGCGCAGCCGAGACATCATCCCGGGAGAGGGTGACGTCGGGATCCACGCCGCAAAGACAATCGCACACCCGCACGATCGGCACCGGCCCTCGCCAGCAGTCCTCGTCCGCTGGCCGATCACAGCCGCATAGAACCATTGATATAATCAGCAACATCATGGGATCCTCCGAAGTGATTAGAGCCTACTCCAGAGGTATTCGTCGGGCTCGTCTTCCGGGGAACCTATCTGCTGAAAAAATCTCTGAGCGCGGCTTCATATCGCTCCGGCGTCCCCAAGTCCCACCAGGGCGCGTCGACGAAGTGGCCGAAGACGCGTCCCTCGGCCATGCAGGGGCGATAACCCTCGGTGACCACCGACGCGAAACGATCCGCTGGCAGGCGACGGTGCAACTCCGGGGAGAGAATATGAAGGCCCGAGAAGATCCCACGACGCCCGGGACAAACGGGGGCCGCACCCTCTCGGGTTATTTCAGTAATCCTACCGGATTCGTCCTGGGTGACCGTGGCCAGCTCCGGGGCCCGGGCTGCGGGGATCACGAGACAGGTCGCCGTGGCGTCCGTGGCTGCGTGCGCGGCCATGAAGGCCCCGCTGTCGAGATCGAAGAGCACGTCGCCGTTCACCACCAGCACCGGCTCGTCCGGGAAGAACGCGGCAGCGGCCCGCCCGATACCGCCGCCGGAACCCAGGATCTCGGGCTCCTCGCTGAATAAAAGCTCGATCCCCGCAGGCACGACGGCCTCCGCGTAGGCCCGGATCTGATCCGGGAGATGATGGAGGTTGATCACCACCCGCGAGAGGCCGCCTGCGGCCATCCAGGTCAGGGTCCGCTCCAGAAGGGTGGTCCGTCCCACCGGAAGCAGGGGCTTGGCCAGGTGATCGGTGAGGGGCCGCATGCGGGTGCCCAAGCCCGCGGCCAGGATCATCCCCGTACGTATCACGGACCGCAGTCCTCAATAATGACGTGGACGCAGTCTCCGGTGACAAGGTCGCAGGAGTCCTCGGTGCAGGGGTCGAGGTCATCGCAAAAAGATGGATCCAGGCCCACGCAGCAGGGCTCCTTGGGCAGGTGGCCGCAGGTTCCGATCACTCCCTGGTTGGAGAAGAGCACGCAGAGATCCTGGAGGCAGGGCTCGTCGTCCACGCAGTCCTCGTCCAGGAAGCAGAGGGGGCAGGATGTGCCCACATGTAGATCGTCGAGCCAGATTCCCTCGTAGTCGTTGGCCGCGCTGTCGATGGTGTCGAACTCGAAACGGAGTTGGATGTCGAGGCCCGCGTAAGCGTCAAGGGAAGCCGCGGCCAGGACCCAGGCCCCTTCGGTGTTATTATGGAACTCCTTGGAGTTGAACAGCGCGGCCCCCTCCTCGGGGAGCCCTTCGCCGTAGGCCCGCAGGTAGAGCACGTCGTGGTCGTAGGGGTACTCGGGCGCGACCACGGGCTCCGCATCCATACGTAACGCGAAACGGATCAGGTAGGGATCCCCGTCGTCGGGCACAGAAATCCATGGAACAATCAGCGCGGCGCTCACTGGATCCCCGGTGTCATAGGTCCCGCCCACGGGATCCCCGAAGTGCAGCGCACAGGGCCAGGAGAGCGCCCCCTCCTCCATGGCCATCCACGTGACCGGGTCGTCGGGCTGATCGTCCACCACGGTGATCGCACCCTCGTTGCATTCCGAGAAGTCCTCCTCGTAGAGGGTGATATCGCCCGCGCATTCGGGAGGCTCACAGCTCCCTGAGAGGCAAGCCCAGCCCATAGGGCAGGCTCCGCAGGAGCCGCCGCAGCCGTCACCGCCGCAGACTTTCCCCTCGCAGTCAGGCTCGCAGGCCTCGCACTGGAAGGCCATGTTGCAGTAGGGCTTGTTGGCCGGACAGACGCCGCAGGAGCCGCCGCAGCCGTCTGCGCCGCACTCTTTGCCAGCGCAGTCCGGGGTGCAGACCTCGCCGTCCGCGAGGTCTGAAATCTCAGCGTTTCCATCGGTAGCGTCCGCCGCGTCGACAAGCTCGGGGCCAGGATCCGGTAACACATCCGCCACTTCGGGGGCCGCGTCCGCCAAGTCCGCGGCCGCGTCGAGAACATCAGCGATTTCCAGGGGAAGATCCACGCGCAGGTCAACCGCGTCCATGGTCATATCGCCCGTGCTGTCTGTGAACACGTCGGCTGGAGCCAATCCGTGCCAGGGTGCGCGGTCCGAGCCGCAGCCTGCCGCGAGCGCGACCAGCAGGGCGACGAGCACCAAATGATTGCGGACAAGCATCAGCGGCCTCCCCCGGGGTCATGAAACAGACCCTTTGGAAGAAATTCACGTTGTCCAGGCAGCGGTCCCATAAGCGTCACGCGTCCTACATGTTGCGCCAGAGCAACTGAAAACCCCTGTCACTCAAATTCACCAGACCCACTGAAGTGACACGCTCATCGAGCTGGCAGATACCATCGCCAGGATGAGACACCCAGATGTGTTCGAGGTCGAGTTCAGCCAAAGCCGAGCCCGTGGAGCGTGTCATACGAGGGGCATCAGCGTACTTGAACTCGGCCCCGTACAGTTTCCCCTTCGACTGCCAGACGAGGTCGAGTTCAGCACCTGTATGCACGCCCCAGAAGTAGGCCTCTTCGTCGCGTAAGCCGAGGTGGCGGATCACCTGTTCAAGCGCGAAACCTTCCCAGGAGGCACCCAGTCGTGGATGGCTTTGGACTTCTCCGCGGTTCCCCAACGTGAGCAATGCGTGCATGAGGCCCGTGTCGCGAAAGTAGATCTTGGGCCTCTTCACAAGCCGTTTGCGGGTATTATAGAACCATGGCTGCAACTGCCTGATCAGGAACGCACCTGCCATGATATCCAGGAACTCCCGCGACCTGGTATGGCGAATGCCCAGGCTTCGGCCGAACTCAGACGCATTGAAGAGCTGTCCGTGACAGTGGGCCAACATGGTCCAGAATCGCCTCAACAGGCGGGCGGGGATGTTGAACCCAAGCTGGTGCACGTCCCTCTCGAGGAAAGTACAGATGAAGTCCATTCGCCACTGAAAGGACACACTGTCGCTCGGAGACAGGAAGGAACGGGGGAACGCACAGCGAATCCACAGACGTTAAAGAGAACGTCCGGTAGCTTCTCCAATCGCAGGAACTGCTTGGCGAGCGTGGTCTTGCCGCACTGCCTGGGGCCGACGATGGCCACGACAGGGTTATCCTGCAAGGCTGTTCGAAGTTGCCCGAGTTCTGTCTCGCGTACAAGTTCCATGACGCGAACCAACCATGATATTTGACACATGTCAAATCAAATATCATGGAGAGGCTTCTGCACTATAGAGGTCTTTCGGGTCCCCCGGTCCGATCCCAGCCGGGAGCCTGCGACCGGGGCCTGACATCATTGGCCACTGTGCCCGCGCAAAGCTCCGCCTACGGGAACAGCTCGAGGACCTGGGAGACGTGATCGGGGAGCTGCTGGGCTGAGAGTCAGAGGTCGCCCTGATACCGGAAGCCGAGGCAGGTGGTCCGCGCGCCGAAGCCCTTGAGCGTCATGCGCCAGGACTCGAGCGGACCGAAATCCGGGAGAGCCTCCGGAATCGCCGGGAGGACCCTGCGAAAGTCCTTGGCTCGGAACAACACCGAAGTTCCGTGGTGCTTGTTGGCCTGCTCGAGGCGGGCCGCCAGGTTCACAACCGGGCCCAGAACCGTGAAGCGCTGAACCGGCTCCTTGCCGACCACACCGCAAAACACCGGGCCCATGGCGAGACCGATGCGGTTCACGACCCGTCCGGTGCCGAGGGGGAAGATCCCGCACCTGCGACGCATCTCCAGGGCGCAGCGAAAGGCCGCGGCGGGGAACTCGTCGGACCACGACGGGAAGCCCCAGTAGGCCAGGATCCCGTCCCCCAGGAAGCTGTTGACCACGCCCCCGTAGCCATGGATCAGGCGACACATCTCGGCGAAGTACTCGGACAATTCGTCCGCGATGATAGTCGGGTCCTCCACATCCAGGGTCAGGCCCGTATAGTTGGCGATGTCCGCGAAGAGGACCACGCAACGTTCGAGACGACGAGGGGCCGGCACGCCCATCTGGTCGGCGAAGAGCGCGTCGAGGGCCTCCCGAGACAGGTGGTTGCTGAGGATCGCGTAGTACCGGGACGCGGACGCCTGGGATCGGGC
>CAYOTU010000185.1:0-7279 GCA_964406905.1 uncultured Myxococcales bacterium
GTCCTCGCTGACGGATCGCGCGGTGAAGGTGCACACTGCTTCGGGATAGAGGCCCATAACAAAGACCTCGTGGTCCATCCGCAGGCCAGCTCCCGTGACGGTAGCGGTGTAGTCACCGCAGTCCAGGTCCAGAGCGGTGGTGGCTGGAACGCAGGTGGTCCAGACCACGAAGCTGGAGAGAACATTCGCGGGGTTGAGGACTGCTACGAGATTCAGGACAGCCGGTGGGATCGCATCCGTGTCCCCAGCCCCATCCTTCACCTCCGCTGCCGTATCCTTGGGCAGGTCTTCGTGCGTCTCTTTTCCACAGGCAGCCAGAACAGCCGCCAAAACCAGAATGCGCAAGCCAATAGATCCCACGTGCCCTCCACCGGGATGCTTCACCTCATCGACGAAGACTACCAAATCCCAGGATTCGCGTTCAGCGCCGCAGCAGCCAGCGCGCCCGTCCCGGCAAATCGCCGGGCCGGATCCTCTGCCACTCCTCGTTTCACCACAACTCGCAATGCGTCCGGGATACCCTGGGCCGTGTCTACCAGGTCCTCCGCAGGGGCCAAAAGCAAACGCGCTATGGTTGCGGCCGGGGTCGGCCCGATCCACGGGAGCTGGCCAGCTACCATGTGCCAGAGGAGCACGCTGAGCATGTAGATGTCCCCAAGGGGGCCTGGACGTGCTGCTCCTGCCAGGGCCTCGGGGGGCAGATAGGCCGGGGTGCCGAGCAGATTTCCCGGGTCAGTGAGGTCCGCCTCGCCCGCCAAGCGGTGGGCGAGGCCCAGGTCCGCCAGGATTGCTCCTCCCGGCGAGAGGATAACGTTCCCCGGGGTCACGTCGCGGTGCGCGTGGCCTGCGTCGTGGAGCGCGCCCAGCGCACCGGCCACTGCGCTGACAATCTCCACCGCACGGTCCGGCTCCAGGTGGCCCCGGTCGAGGTGCGCTGACAGGTTGTCTCCGGGAATGAACGCCTCGACGATATAGAGATGACCGGCTGCGTCGGTGCCGTGGTCGAGGATCTCCACGAGGTTGGGGTGGTGCACCGCACTGAGGGCCTTTACCTCCCGCGTCGCGCGGGCCACCGAGACGGAGAACCGCTTGATCGCTACCGTGCGCCCTGTTTGCAAATCCTCGCCCAGATGGACCCGCGCCTGACCGCCCCGGCCCAGCCGCTCGAGGACCCGGTAGCGACCACCGACGACCTCGGTCACGGCCCGTCCTGTGCGCGGGCCGCTGCCCAGTCCCGGAGGGTACCCACCACCATGGCGATGGCCACGTCATTCATTCCGCCGCCGGGGATCACCACGTCAGCGTAGCGCTTGGATGGCTCGACGAAAGCCAGGTGCATCGGCCGTACGGTCCCCATGTACTGCGCCAGGACATCATCCAGGGTCCGACCCCGGTCCTGGATGTCACGCATCAGGCGCCTGCCCAGACGGATGTCATCGTCCGTGTCCACGAAGAGCTTTATGTCCATGGCTTCGCGGACATCCCGATCCGCCAGGATCAGGATTCCCTCCACCAGGATGACGTCTGCGGGACGCACCGTGGTGAATCGTTCGGTGCGGGTGTGGAGGGTGAAGGAGTAGTCGGGCTTTTCGATGGCCTCTCCGTTCTGGAGGCTTCGAATGTGTTCAGCGAAGAGGGAGAACTCGATCGCGTCGGGGTGATCAAAGTTATGGGTCCGGCGGTCTTCCGGAAAGAGGTGACTCAGGTCCCGGTAGTAGGAGTCCTGGTCGAGGTAGGCCACGTTGTCGTTGCCCAGGGCCTCGATGAGGCGGCGGCCCACGGTGCTCTTGCCTGAGCCCGTACCCCCCGCTACCCCGACCACCAGGCGTCGGCTCGTCGGTAATCTAGTCATCGCGCCTCCATGGGACGGCAGATTAATCGGAGGCTGCGAAGGCCGTCCCCCGTGGTGCCTTCCAGGCCGGTGAGCATGTGGCCCGGGGGGCACTCCAGGGTGAAGCTCTCCCCGTCCGTGTTGCCCACCGGCCTGGTGAGGCGGCGCTTTCCTCCGGGGCCGATGCTCCTTGCCAGGATCGCTTTAAGTTGGTCCAGGTCGAGGCCGGAGAACCGAGTAGCGTTGTCTGCTACGGCTGCCTTGCGGCAGTCGCCGCCGCCCCCCCTGCCCCCGGCCAGACCGCCGGAGATCCATGCGGCATCCAGCCGAGCCCGGATGAGAGTTATGCCGTCGTTCACCACGATGAGCCAGAGGTCGGTCAGTTCGAGGTCCGGCGGGATAGCGTTACGCTTGCCCAGCTCCACCAAAAAGCGGCCCTCGTCGACCGCGACGTAGGATTGCTCGCTCCAAAGCTCCGCTGCCGCGTTTCGGCTGCGTCGCAGGGAAAAACGCATCCAGTAGATCCCCGCGACGGGATCGCCGTCCGCTGCCCGCAGGGTCCCCTCGTAAATAATCGTTCGCGGCGTTTCAGCCGCTGCGGTACCCGGTCCGAGGACCGCGGCGATCGCTAGAGCCATTGCGAGGGTCCGCATCATCCTTCCTCCACGCCTCCCATCTTTACGACTCGCATTTTCCACTAGAGCCCCCGCTCCCGCAAGCGCGGCGGCTCGATGCAGGTCCGGCCCTGTTGTTGACACACCGCGCAGCAGGGATTACAAGAGATGCGCCATCAGTCTAATCGATGGGAGGTAATCACCATGACACGACATGTTCCCCGTAGCTCGGTTTTCCTCGGCGTCCTGGTCCTGGCCCTGGCCCTCGGTGTCGCGCCGAGTTGCAAGGACAGTGCCGAAAAAGGGAAGAAGGTCGAGAAGGTAAAGAAGGCTGATAAGAAAGCGGAGAAGCCTGCGACCGTAGAACCCAGCCGGGAGCTTGCGACCGTGGATCCCGATCCCAGCCGGGAGCCTGCGACCGAGGATCCAACGAAGCCGGAGAAGCCCGCAGAGCCAGCAAAAACCGCTGAGCCGGAGAAACCGGAGAAGCCAGCAGAGCCGGAAAAACCTGCTGAGCCGGTCAAGCCAGCGGAGCCGACCCCCGCGGACCTCCTCTCCGAGGCCATGATGCCCCTCGCTGCGCTGGACTTCGGCAATGACGCTGTCTTCGGAGGCCTCGCGAAGACCGACGCGCTGATCGAAAAGGCCCCGGACTCCCCCGAGGCGGAGAAGGCCCTGGTGGCGGCCCTTGGGGTGCGTCTCGCCGCGGTGATCCACGGGGGAGCGGTCCCCGCGTTCATGGATGGCTTCTACAAGGTCGAAGGCCAGGCCCCCGGCGCAACTGCCACCCTCGACTACCTCACAGCCCTGGAGGGTAAAGTCGCTGCCCGGGAGGCAGCGGTCAAGATCGAGGACGCAGCCATGGCCAGCGCGCTCGCTGAGCGCAAGGCGATCCTCGCGTTTCTGAAGACCGAAGCGGCAGTGACAGCGGGCCAGGATACCGCGCCGACCATTACCATGCCCACGTCCTGGTTCCCACCCGAGGAGGGTGCGGAGGTCGTGGAGGAGATAGCGTTCCTGCCGGGAGCGGCAGACCCCAAGGAGGTCCTCGGCTTCCTCGATCGAAAGGACGGGACCGGCGCGTTGGCCCGGTACCTGGTCCTCTCTCGCTTCACCGCTGCCCTCGCAGCGCCCCTCCCCGATGGCCATGTGGCCCGCCAGCGGGCCCTGGGCACGCGGATGGGGGTCCTGCTCTGCCCGATCTGCCCTCTCCTTGAGGAGGTGCCCCTGCACCGCGTGGGTGAGGCGCTCTACCACGATCCGTCCTTCGGGTTCTCCTGCGAGGGAGGCTGCCTCGACCGCTTCGGGTTGGCCCCTGAGGAAGCAGGTCTCCTGACCATGGACAGCGCGCTCTCTCTGCGCCTCGCAGCCATGCTCGTCACGCTGCATGATGCAGATGCTGCCGGGACGCCCCTGGAGGGGGAGTACGCGAAGCTCGTCGCCGCGGTGGGCGAAAAGGGTGCGAAGGTCGGCCTGGCACCGCCCTACACCGCGCCTGTCCCTCCGGCCAAGCCAGCAAAGGAAAAAAAGAAGAAGACTGAAGAAGCTGCTTCTGGCGAGTTGGCCCTCGGCCTCCCGACCTACACCTCGGGCGGCGCGGATTGGGCCTACCAGCCCATGGGTTTCTTCACCGTGGACGAGGCCGGCGTCCTGGACGGCCTCCGGCCGGATCTGGACGTGAGCTCGATCCCCTTCGCTGCCGGTGACCGGGCCCGGGGGGATCGCCTCCCCGGTGCGATGGTGATCACCGCAGCGGACGTAGAAAAGGAGATGGACGCCAAGTACGCTCAGGCAGCAGGCGGCGAAGACAAGTACAAGAAGTTCAAGAAGTCGGGCAAGTGGGAGCCGCCCACGGTGAAGCTCGTCGTGAAGGACGGCGAGTGGGACAAGCCCGATCTCTCGATCCCGCGGGTTGTGGAGGAGTGCAAGGTCCTGGCGGGCAAGGCCGACCCGGTGGAGCACGCCATCTATCCATACCTGGCCGGCAAGGAGATGCTGAACAAGGAGCGGGACGCGTGGGATAAGGTCGAGGAAACCGTGGGGCGGGCGTCGCTGGTCTACGTGGACGGCCAGACCCCCTCCCTCCTGCTCCAGCGGGTCCTGGACTCGATGTTCACCGGTGGGCGGCGGGATGACCGCCTCGCCAAGGGAACCGGGCCCCTGGACTCAGTTCCCACGGTGTACTTCACCGAGAAACTCCTGGTGGACGAAGCCCTGGACACCACCTACAAGCGTCCGATCCTGGTCTACGTGACCAAGGGAAACCAGATCCGCTTCTATCCCCCGACGAACAAAACGAGGAAGGGGAAGATGACCAAGAAGCGGTCTCCCCGCCGTCGCAACACCAAGTGGCCCGGGAAATTCCGGTCCCGCACTGACGATCGGATCCCCGATCCCCTCTGGAACCTCTTCATGGCCTACACCAGCGCGGACAAGAAGAGCTGGAAGGCCGAGGTCCAGGGCATCGCAAATGCAATGAAGGACAAGTGGGACAATGGGAACGTGTTCTACATCATGGCCGAAGAGGAAGCGAAGGCGGGCGTCGTGACCGCTGTGGCGGATCTCCTGGCGTACATGCCCGGCCCGGCCATGCCTGCGCTGGACAAGGCCTACCCGGGCTTTGCCTGCGACGGGGAGAAGGAGTCGATGTCCTGTCCGACGAACGTGGTGGTCCTTTACCCCGACGTGGAGATTCCATACCTCCCCGGAAAGAAGCGGATCAAGGAAGTCGCGATCAACGTCTACTGCGACAAGAAGGACATCGAGAAGAAGATCGGGGCCAAGCGCGGCGCGATCAAGTTCTGCTACGACCCTGAACTCCAGAAGAACCCGGGGCTGAAGGGCAAGGTCTCCTACAAGTTCACCATCGGCGCCGCGGGCAAGATCATCCAGCTCGACGTTACTGGGAACAGCCTGAAGAACGGCAAAGTCCTCAGTTGCGTCACCAGGGTGCTCAAGAAGATCCGCTTCCGCAAGCCCGTCGGCGGGCAGTGCGTCGGGAAGAAGAGCCTTTCGTTCAAACCGTAGGCGTTCACGCCTCCACCCCCCCAGCCGGGAGCCTGCGACCGTGGAGTCCCGATCCCAGCCGGGAGCCTGCGACCGTGGACCTGAAAGTTCTGAGCAACAGCAACGCTATTCTTCTGCTGTCCATTCCGGATACCCCGATGTACAGTGCTATCCATGCATCCGAGTTGTTTGACACCGTGGATACCATCGAGCCGACGGACACAATCGTTGCCGAAAGAGGGCCGGAGCAGCGGAGGGATCATGATACACCGTGTTACCGTCACCACATGTCTTGCAGTAACGCTTTCGGTTGTGTCGCCCGCGCTCGCCGGAGTTCCCGACTTTGTCTCCTACTCCGGCCGTTTGACCGACGGCACGGCCTGGGGCCAGAGCACGACGCTGAGCCTGACATTCTGGCTGTGCGAGTCACCGCAGGGGGACTGCGGCTGGTCGGAGTTGCACGAAGCGGTGTCCATTGAGGACGGCTACTTCTCGGTCCGCCTGGGGGAGAAGGAACCCTTGCCCACGCCTTTGCCTGAGGGGCTGTGGATAACGGTTGCCGTGGCGGGTGGAGAACCCCTCGGGCCGCGGGAGCCTGTCGGATCGGTTCCTTTCGCGCTCCAGGCCCGTGAGGTGGCCCCGTCAGGAGGGGAATCGGTCCTGAAGGCGATGAAGTTGGCTTTGGGTTTCAGCGACGATCCTGCCGATCCGAACTACATCTCCGACGAGCGATTTGCACTCAACCAGCGCAACGCCATGACCGGGGACTGCCCGCCGGACTACGAGCGCAATCTGAGCGGAAGCAACGCCCAGTACGTCGTGTGCAAGAAGGGCCAGGACGAGATGGTCAAGGTGGGCGACTTCTGGATCGACAGGTACGAGATGTCTGTCTGGGAGAACCCGGATTGCACCGGGCAATCCTACGGCAGCCCGCCGGGTTGCGTCGGAAGCGACGAATGCGACGACTACCCGGACGGATTCCCGAACAACGGCAACTGGACGGTCCCGGTGTACGCGTGCGCGATCGAGGGGGTCGGGCCGTCCCGGAGCCTGACCTGGTTCCAGGCCCAGCAGGCATGCGGTTTGGCGGGAAAAGACCTGTGCACGAACGCGCAGTGGCAACATGCCGCTGCAGGTACGCCGGACCCCCACACGACAGACCCTGGAGGCGATGCCGAGCCCTGCAACATCTGGCCGGGCAGCAAGCCCGCCGAGCGGGAGTGGGCGACCGAGAACCAGATCGTGAAGACGCAGTCGGACGCGGCCTGCGTGTCGAACCACGGCGCGTACGACATGGTGGGCAACCTGTGGGAGTGGACCGCGGACTGGTGGGGTCAGGGAGAAGACAACGACCACGGCGGCCAGCCCAACGACGGGGACTTCCACGTGGACGGATACTGGAATATGGACGCTGCCCAGCACAACGGCACCTACGATGAGGGCAACCCGGCATTCCCGGCTTCGGCGTTCCGCGGCGGTTACTGGGGCTCCGGCTCCGGGTCCGGCGTGTTCGCGCTGAACCTGTACTACGGGCCTGCGTACTGGAACAACCCCTACGGGGCCCGGTGCTGCCTGCGCTGAGCGGAGTCGAAGTGTCGCTGGAAGTAGTTCTTGGAATTCGGCCCTTTGGGCCCTTTGGAATTTGGGAGGCGGGCGTGAGCCCTAAAAGGGGTCAAGTGAAAGGATGACGGAGACTGGATCGCATCGGTCTCTGTCAATCACGTTCGTGTGGGGCTATGAACTCCCCCGCCCTTCGACTCCGTCCCTTCGGTCCTCCGCTCAGGATTCCGCCCTTCGACTCGGTTCCCTCGCTCAGGACTCCAGTACG
>CAYOTU010000186.1:0-7229 GCA_964406905.1 uncultured Myxococcales bacterium
GCACGGACAAGCAGGGGCGGGCCGCGCACATCCTGAGCGCGATCGCCAACCTGCTCCTCTCCCTGGGCATGATCATCTACTTCTCCAAGGGCGCGGGGAAGTTCCTCACCCACTTCCTGCCCTTCAACGAGTTTGTGTGCACCGCGGGAATGGTGAGTATCGGACTCTTCTACACCCTCATGGCGGGCCTCTACGGCGTGGTCTTCACTGACGTCGTACAGATGGTGCTTCTGACCTTTACCGCACTCTACGTCACGGTGAAAGCCTTCGTCCTGCGGCCCGACGTGACCCTGCCCAACGGCTTCTTCGAGCTCAACCTGGACAACCCCGCCGCGGGCCTGGGCCAATCGCTCCTTGCAAAAGATCCCGGCACCTGGGAGCCGATCCTCGGGATGTTCGGGGTCTGTGTGTTCATGTGGGTCTTCCGCACCACCATGGAGGGCATGGGGGGCGTAGGCGGATACACGGACCAACGCTTTTTTGCTGCGCGCAACGAACGGGAGGCCAGCCTCCTGACCCTTGAGGCGATCATTCTCTCGGTGTTCCGGTGGACCATGGTCGCGGGCCTCGTGGTCATGGGCTACCACGTAATACAGTCTTCAGGGGTCGGCGCGGATGCGATTGCCTCCGACGCGGAGAACGTCCTGCCCATCGTCCTGGGGGAGATGCTGCCCGCGGGGGTCAAGGGCTTCGTGATAGCGGGCCTCATCGCCGCGGCCATGTCCACCTTCGACTCCACCCTGAACGCGGGTGCGTCCTATCTGGTCAAGGACATCTATCAGTCCTACATGCGCCCCGACGCTACCCCGAAACAGCTCATGAAGGTGTCCCGTTGGGCCACCGCGGGGCTCTGCGCAGCCGGCGTCGGTCTGGCCGCTGTCGTCCCCAGTATCAACAAGATCTGGGGACTGATCACCATGGGCATCGGCGCGGGACTCTTCGTGCCCCTCTTCCTGCGGTGGTACTGGCCCCGATTCAACGGCTACGGCTTTGCGGGGGGGACCGCTGTCGGGGTGCTGGGTGCGCTTCTCTTCAACTCGATTCTGGGCCTGCCGCTTTACTTCGCGTTCCCAGCGACGGTGGGCGGTGCGCTGGTGACCTCGGTGTTGGTCACTCTCCTCACCCGTCCCACTTCGGAGGCGATCCTCCTCCGATTCTGGGAGCAGATCAACCCCTGGGGCCTCTGGGGCCGATACGCGGACATGGCCGTGGAGCAGGGCCTTGTCACGAGCGAGGAGAAGTGGAAAAAGCTCTTCGAAAAGATCAACGACCTCCTCTCCATGTTCTTCGCTGTGCCCTTCCAGATAGCGATCCTCCTGGCGTCCATGTGCTTTGTCTTCCACGAGTGGACCAAGTTTTCGTTCTTCGCCGCGGTTGCAGTCATCACCGGGCTGGGACTCTACTTCTTCTGGTTCCGCAACCTGAAAAGCGACGACGAATGCGCGGCGGACGACGACCGCTACAAGGTGGACGCGGAGGCTGATGGATGACCCAAACCAGGCGAAGCGGCCTGCACACTTGGGATTCCTGGGTTATCGGCCGCGAGGAGACCGGTGACTGGATCCTCCAGGCCCTCACGGACAGCGGCCCGGGCCTGGAGGACCGCCTCGCAGCGGGGACGCACCACGACGTCGCCCGCCTGAGCACCTGGAGGACCCGGGATTTCCGGGAGTTCTGGCTCCTTTCCCCCGATGTCCTGCGTTCCCGCCCAGACGGGCCGGACAGCGGCGGAATCTGGTCCGGCTGCGTGGCGCCGGCTTGGCTCTACGATCGCACCGACGACTCGATCCGGATCGGGCGTGTCCTCTTCTATACCTCCCGGGACGTGCGGGGCGGGGTCCCCCATGATCAGGCTGAGCAACGGATCCACTGTGCGGTAGCGGACGGGGACGCCCCCTTGGGCCATGAGTCCTGGCGCAGGGTGGAGCGTTTCGCCATGGCCGCGGACATCGGATCCTGGCAACGGGGTAAAGACCCGGCAGAGACCACCGCTGGTGCGTGGCGGGATCCCCATGTGTTCAGGGTTGGATCCCAGGTCTACATGGCCGTGTCTGCTAAGGATCCCGACCGCGCACCGGGCCATCGGGCCTGCATAGCACTGCTCCACTGCCCTGGTCCGGATCTTACCCGCTGGGAACCGGCGGGGACCGTCCGTCCGCCCCCCGGACAGGTCTGCGCGGAGATGGAGGTCCCCCACGTGGGCCGCGCGCCCGACGGCGGACTCTGGCTCACCTACTCCACCGGTGGAGCCGGGGCCGTGGGCGATGGGCTCGCACCCGGTCAACTTCATGCGTTGGCCCTGAGTATCACAGCGGAACGCGTCGAGATCGGCGAGCATCGTGTCCTTCTAGGGCCGGACAGCCCCCTCTATGCCGCCTGGATCGCGCCCACGGGGGACCTGGTGGGTTTCCATAAGGAGGATGGCGGCTTTGCGTTCAGCAGTCCAGCGGGCCTCCGCCTGCGTGAGGATCGAAATCTCCTGGAGACTGACGGCCTCCGCCCCCGCTGGGTTCTGCCTGTCTGAGCACCCGGGTGCAGGCATCCACCACGTCCGATCCATACCGCTTGTCCATTCAAGGGTCGAAAAAAGATGGCGCCACCGGGAACCTGTCTGCGTCTCGGGTGTCGTTGTCCTCCGCTGAGGCCGGGGCTCCCATAGACAACTTGGAGGGAACCCGGTTGTTTGCCGATTTGATGTAAAGATCAGGGGTTCCGGTCCTCAGTCTTCCTTCCCCGACTCCTCAACACTTGGAAAGAGCCCGATGAGTGTCGGCACGGGCACGCCCGCTTCGAGGGTGCGCCAGCGATCCCCCTCCTGAAGCGCCAACTGGGTGGATGATCCGCCGTCCAGGTTGAGGAGTTGCTCCACCTGCCAGACCTCGTGGAGCCAGCGCCCCGCGTCCTGGAGATCCACCCGGGTCGGGAAAACCGCCAGCAGGAGATCGCCGTCCCGCCGGACTCCGATGAGGGTACGCCGGGCCGCACCAGGATGGACCCCGGTGGGCCTCCCTGCCACGAGCACTCGGGGGCCACACTCCACAGCGAAGTCCACCTTCTTCTTCCAGCGGGGCCAACGAAAGTCCCGGCGGTGGTGGAGGTGGCCCCGGCCCTCCCGGTCAATCCAGAGGATCCCCCAGTCAGCCTTGCGTAGGGGATTCAGTTCCTTGCCATCGTGGACCATGAGGCCCATGGGCGTGCCATCCGTGTCAAAGTAGCCCCCGTTTATTGCGACCAGAGGCCGATCCGCCACGGGCAGGTCCGCTACCTCAACGGACGCGCCCTTCGTCCCTCGAATGAAGCGCCATCGCGCTGCGCCGGGGCGGACCCGGATGATATGGACCTTAAGCCTGCATTTCTCACCAGCCTTCTGCTGCAGCCGCCGATTCTCCTGCTGTCTCGGGCCTTTCCTCCCGTCGCCGTCCTCGACGATACTCCGGCATCGACTCCAGCGGCTTTGGTCCGAATGCCCCGACACAACAGGGTCTCGACGACTTCGCGACGAAGCCTGGTGAGAAATGCAGGCTAGATCGTCCATGCGGTCCACTGTCCAGAAGATCCCCGGGGTCAGGGGGATGGCAGCAGACTCGTCCGGCGGGACCGCTGCGGCCAGGAGGACGAGGCTCAGAAACAGCGGGATCACGGGGCGCCGAGGAGCCTTGCCAGGCTCTCCGTGTACGGTGCGGTGGCGATCCCTCGGTCAGTGATTATCGAGGTAATCAGGTCAGCGGGGGTCACGTCGAACGCGGGGTTGTAGACCTTCACACCGGCGGGCGCTACCGCTACGCCGCCGAACGCGGTGACCTCGTCCGGGTGGCGCTCCTCGATGGGGATCGCTGCACCACCGGGGATGGTAAAGTCCACCGTGGATCCGGGCGCTGCTACGTGGAAGGGCACGCCATGGTGGCGGGCGATAATCGCCAGGCCGTAGGTGCCTATCTTGTTGGCCGCGTCGCCGTTGCTCGCGATGCGGTCCGCACCGACAATAACCCGCTGCACCATCCCTTGAGACATCATATGCGCGGCCATGGAGTCGGTGACCAGGGTCACGTCTATGCCGTCCTCCATCAACTCCCAGGTAGTGAGTCGCGCACCCTGGAGAAGGGGTCGGGTCTCCCGGGCGAAGACACGCATCTTTGTGTCGGCCTCGTGCGCAGCCCGGATTACGCCGAGCGCTGTGCCATAGCCCGCTGTAGCCAGTGCACCCGCGTTGCAGTGGGTGAGGACCCCCTCGTTGGCCTGGATCAGGGGCCCGCCGAAGCGGCCGATGGCTCGGCAGCTTTCAAGATCCTCCTCCCGGATCGCTGCGGCCTCCGCCACCAGCACGCCCCGTCGCTCCGCGGGGCTCAACTCCTCGATCTCCCGGGCCTTACGTCGCATGCGCTCGATGGCCCAGAAGAGGTTTACCGCGGTAGGCCGGGTCGCGGCCAGGACATCAGCGATTTCATCGAACCCCGCCCGGAACGTCCCCGCATCCCCCCTGAGCCGTCCGCCGAACATGGCCAGACTGCAGCCTGTCGCCACCCCTATGGCCGGTGCACCCCGAACAGCGAGGGTCCGGATGGCGTCCGCTACATCCTCTAGCGTCTCGGGCCAGAGCCACGCTACATCCTGGGGCAGACGCCGCTGATCCAGCAGCCCCAGCCGCCCCTCATTCCACCGGATCGGTTCCACGCTCATCGACTGCTCTCCTCCCCGCGCGGTGGCAAATCCCACCGAATTGCGTTACCACGTCACGGGGCTCGAAGCAATGGCCTGGCGGACACGTCTGGCTGTTGATTTTTGGGTGCCCGCTGGTCAATAATGCCGGTCCGGAGGCGAGATATGGGCGGCGGCGTCTTCACTTTGGGGATCCTGGTGGCCTTGGGCCCTGTAGTGATCTACCTCATCCTGAAGAACCCCAAGAACAGTCTCTACATGCTCGTAGCGACCTTCCCGATGTTCAACATCGAGAGCGTAAACATTGGGGGCGGATTCCTGATGCTCTCCCCCCACAAGATTTTCGGGGCCACTGTCGTGGTCCTCATGGCCGTGGACGTGATCGGCAAGGGTAAGGAGTTTGTCTTCCTCGCCCCCCATATGGTGCTCTCGTTGCTGCTTCTGGTCATGATGCTCCTTTCCTTTCTGGTCAACGGATCCACCAGCCTCTCATGGGCGCAACGCTACCTGTCGAACCTCGCTTTTCTCCTGGCAATGGTGACCTGGCTGGAGACCCGGGAGGAGGCGGATAGGGCCCGGCAAGTTTTCCTCGCCTCCCTTGTCATCATCACGATCATCACAAGCTTCGGGTTCGGCGAAGCCATGGTTGAAGGGTTGGACAAGGGAGCACGATTCGAGTCGACCATGCTCAACGCAAACCGTGCCGCGCAGATTTTCCTGATCGGTATCGGCCTCAGTATCGGCTGGCTGCTCCGCCACGCGGAAACCCCCTGGCGTCGGTACGTCGGGATCGGAATCGTATCTCTCTTCGTCTGGTCCCTGCTCCGTACGGGCTCCCGGGCCGGGCTCATCGGGCTGGTGCTCATCTCCATCGGGGCGCTGTTTCTGTTGTGGAGCCGGAAGAGAACGCGACCCCTGGTCATCCCCCTCGTCATCGGTGGGGTCATTGTTTACGCTTTCATGCCCGCTACCATGCAGGAACGAGCGCAGCAGATTCCGGGCGTTGGTGGGCTTGGGATCTCCCAGGAGGAAGCCCGGCGCTCGCGGATCCACCAGTACCGGCTGGCTGTCGACCTTGTCGATAAGAGCCCCATGTTCGGGGTCGGGCCTCACGAGTTCAACAAGATCTACTCCCAACGGGTCGAGGCGGATGTCAACCGAACGCTGCACTCCTGGTATCTTAAGGTCGCGGTGGACGCGGGGATCCCAGGGCTTCTGCTCTTTGTCTTGCTGTTTCTCCTGACGTTGTTTGTAGGGGTCCGGGGGGGGCTCAGCGGCCCGGACCCCGGCATCAGGGGAGAGGCCTGGAGCTTCGCTTTCATGGTCGGCGCGCTCATGGTCTTCGGAGCTGTCTCTTCGGTGCCCTACAGCAAGCTCACCTGGCTGGTCTTTGCGTTAGGCGCGGTGGAGTTACAACTCCGGCACCGGGAGAGGGACAAGGCGCAGATCGCTCAGGCGGAGGAGTTCAGGGAGGCGGCACCTGAGCAAGGCGTTAGGAATAATACGGTGGTTGTAATCAAGAAGGACTGAACACCTCAGGGCTCGAAGCCTGAGGACCAGACCGTATCGAAAAACTCTGCCATGGCGGTGACGAGGTCTGGATTTTCACTGCGCAGTCCCACCTCGTGGTAGAGGCTGAACCCCCCGTATCCCCAATTGTTGCTGCCCAGAATAACCTCGTCGTCCGCAATGAGGACCTTCGCGTGGGTAATGATCTCCGGGGGGTCAAATCGTACGTCGATGCCACGGGCTGCCAGGACTTCGACCGCGTGGGTATTCACCTTGTTGATGTCCGCACCGTAGTCGGCCCACTCGAGGACCACCCGGACCGATGCGCCTCGGGCCTTGGCCGCTGCCAGCGCGTTGATGAGGCGAAACACGTCGCTGTCCGGGTACTTCTCATCTGGATTCATGCCGTAGACCACCAGGCGGACTCGATCCTGCGCAGCGCTGATCAGGGCCAGCGCATGGTCCACGTAGTCCCCATCAGCGAGCGCTGTGCCGTTTGGGGTCGAGACGGGCTCGGGGTCTGCTCGCAGCGCGGGCGCCTCCCAGATCACGTCTGCGACCTTTGCGAAAAAAACGGCCAGCATGGGGTCCGTGATCAGGACATCCGCCTCGTTGTTCTTGTGGACCGACATCCAGGACCAGTTGGTAGAGCCCATAAGCGCTGTGTCACCGTCGGCCACGACGAGCTTTGCGTGAGTGTAGCGCAAGTCTGTGTCCAGTTTCGCCGATACCCCGAGGCCTTCCAACTCTGCTACTCGGGCAGAGTTGTCGTTTACGTCCGCTTCCAGGACAACCTTGACGTCGACGCCCCTGGCAGCAGTCGCTGCCAGGGTTGCCACTATAGCGTCCCCCAAATCGTCGTCGTTGATCACGAAGTGGATCACCTGGATCCGCTCAGTAGCGTTCGCCAGGACCGCTTCGAGGGTGGGGAGGTACGCGCGACCCAGGATCGCCTCAACGCGGCCAACCGGAGGCGCTAGCTGATCAGGGACGGGGGCTGCGCTGTCTGGTGCGGAATTGTCAGTGGTTTGCGCGGCGCAGCAGCCACAGAGGATCGAGAGGAG
>CAYOTU010000187.1:0-7225 GCA_964406905.1 uncultured Myxococcales bacterium
AGTCCAGGCCTGCTTCCTCTCCAGCCCCTTGCGACGAATAACGTAACCAGAAACCAACTCACCCTTGACCGGGAGGTATGACAATGGGTATTCTTCAGATGGATACCACGGGGGCACCCATGGGCAACACGGCCAAGATCGCGATCGCGCTCCCGAAGACCCTCCTCGAAGACGTGGACCGTCTCGCAGTGGCGCAGAAGATCTCCCGAAGTCGCTTCATTCGGGAGGCGGTTCAGGAGGCCCTCCGGCTCCAGCGGGAGGAGGAGATCCGGGCCCGCATCGACGCTGCGCTGGACGACGAGACCCTTGAGGAGATGCGCAAGGACGCGGAGCTGTTCCTCCAGGCGTCGGTCCTGATGGACGAGCCGGAAGAATGGTGATCCATCAGGGAGACGTTTTCTGGGCACATCTGGGGCAACGGGTGGGCTCGGAGCCGGCGGGGCGACGTCCCGTCGTGATCGTGCAGGCGGATCTCTTCAACGTGAGCCGACTCAACACCGTCGTCGTCGTCCCACTCACTTCGAACCCGCATCGTGGATCGGTGCCAGGAAACGTCACGCTCCGCAAGGGCGAGGCGAACCTCCCAAGCCCGAGCGTTGCGATCATGGCCCATGTCTCCACCTTTGACCGGATTCGTCTGGGGAAAAAGATCGGTACCCTAAGCCGCGAACGCGTGGATGAGATCCTCGACGGCCTCGATCTCGTCCTTCGCGGGGTGCAGTGACGATCACTCCATGGTGTCGTAAACAAACTGGCCTAGCTGCTGCATCACGGGACCGAAGCCGTCGGGCGCGCAGACGTTGAGGTTGAGGCCGTTTACGCCGAACATGTAGGCCATGCGTGCGTAGCGACCGCCCCAGTCCGCGGTGCCGCTGCCCGAGGAGCAGATGTAGGAGTTCTTTGCCTGAGGGCTGGTGTTGTCGCCCTTGGAGGCCAGGTAGCACTGGCGCGCGCATTCACGCTTGGTCATCAGGAGATCCTCGCAGCCATCGCCGAAAGGGTCGTTCAGGCAGGCCTGATCAGTATCCGGGGACTCCTTGATAGCCAGGTACTCCTGGCAACGCTCCAGGCTCGGATCCTCCAGACAGGCGAGCGAGATCAGAGAGGCCGCGTCGCCCCCGGACACCAGCGCGTCGCCGCTCATCGACGCGACCATCACCTTGTGGGGCTCGTCTTTGAGTGACTGGAACCGGTTCTGGTACTCGGGCACGGAGCCCAGCGCAAAGATCGGCGTCCCGGCGGGCAGCTGGAACGACGCTATTGTGCTGAACCCGTACACCTTCGGCCGGCACTTCTTGTCGTTCTTGCAGTACCAGTTCGGCTGGCAGTCGTCGTCAGTCGCGCAGTCCTCACAGCTCAAGTCGTACACGCACTCGTGGTGGGCCTCGCCCTTGTACTCGCCGAGCAGCGCGCAGATGTTGTAGTAGTCCTTCTTGATGTCGCCGCAGCAGAGGCCGCCGATGCAGGCGCGGCTGGGGCAGTCCTCGTCCTCCTCGCAGTCATAGCTCGGGGAGCAGAAGGTCTCCGCTACGGAGCAGTCGTCCTCATCAGACACGAAGACGATCAAGAGATGCGCGTCGGGCCGCAGGAAGCCTGCGGACTGGACAGCGTTCGGGCCGTCGGGGTCCAGGGCCAGCCATGCGGCCTTGATCCCGCTCTCCAGGTTCGCGGTGAAGCTCTGGTCAGCGCCCACCTGGAGGTGACACCGGGCCCACGCGTCCCAGTCTCCCGCTGCCGCGGGATCGCAGGCCAGGGGCTGCTGCACGCAGACTGCGGGGTTCTCCGGACTCCCCCCGGGCGAGGTGCACTCGTGGGAGCACTCGTCCGCGCAGTACGCGTCCACGCAGAAGAGGTCGCAGCACTCCTCGCTGGTCTGGCACTCGTAGGTGCATGACGAGTTGAGCGAATTGTTCAGGTTCTCCATCAGGGGCTCGCCGCCCATAGTCAAGGGCGGATTGCAGACCCAGGACGCGCCAAACGCGTCCACGCAGTCCTGGTCCAACATGCACTCCAGGACCTCGGTCTCCGCGCAGGCCGGCGGATAGACCTCCGCCGCTGCATCGGAGAAGACGCCACCGCCTTTGATCGCGTCGGTGGTGATCACCGCCATATTCAGCTCGGCCGTAACCAGCGGCCCGAGCGCGTCGATGAACTCCTGAAGCTGGATCACGAGTCCCTGCTGCTCCTGGCACATGGACGATGAGTTGTCCACGACCCAGAGGACGTCGAGCTTCTTTGAGACACAGGCGGGGCAGGTACCGCCGCAGCCGTCAGCGCCCCCGCAGGAGGACGGCGGGCAGTCTGGGACGCATGCCGCGCCCCAGACGCTCAGGTGGTCCGTCAGGCCGGTGAGGCGGGCGGTCTCCCCGTCCCAGACCGAGGTCTCCAGGGGCACCCAGACCGCGCCGTCGTGCCAGGCCAGGGCCAGGTTCTCGGCCTTCACGTTCGCGGGCAGCGCGTCCACGTCCACCGCTAGGGTCAGGGTCGCAGCGACGGCGAAGGCCACTCCCTCGGGTTCGACCATGTACACGGTCCCGACCGCGCCTTCGGGGGGCGCGTCAGGGCGGCTCACAACAAAGGTCTCGTTGGCCTCGAGGGCACCCGCGAGGATCGAGACCTCGAAGCCGTCCAGGGACACGACCCCGCCGCCGGGGCCGATGGTCCTGACGTGGGTCAGGGAGTGGAGATCCACCACCTGGCCGCAGGACAGGATTCCCAGAATAGCGAACAGGCAAATCATATCGTTACGTCGCATCGGTCCCTCCTAAAAGGTCACGCCCAGGCCGATCATGGCCCGGGTGATCCACTCGTTCACCAGCACCTCCCCCCGACGGAAGAGGAGCAGATCCGCCTCCCAGGAGGCGTGAATAGCCAGGGGCTCGAAGACCCGGAGGTCCATGGCGGCCAGGGCCCCCGCGCCAAAGGTCGAGGCCCGGTATCGACCCCCTGGACCCGCGTCCTGGATCAAGACCCCGCCCCCGACCAAAGGCCCCAGGAGCAGGTCAAGCTTGTAGAAAGAGAAACGCCAGAGCGCGCCCGCCATGCCCTCCACGAGCTGCATGTCGTAGCGCAAGCCCTGCTCGTCCACCGCGTCCATGCCCCAGCTCGCCCGGACCATGAGGTTCAGGGGCCCCGTGCGGCGCATGGCCACGAGAACCCCCTGGTGGAACGCGCCCATGCCGTTCATGAACTTGGACGAGATCCCGTAGAGAGCCGCCAGGGTCCAGCGGGGCCCCTCCGCGAGCCCGCCCCGCGCGTCCGCGCTCCGGTGGTTGACCGCGACGAAGCCCGCGGGGTTGACGATACGCCGCTCCCCCGCTACGAGGCGCACAGCGCGCCCGTCGACCTGCTCCCCCCGACGCCGCACCACGCGGTACTCCCCCGGAGACAGATACAGATGGACATCCCGCTTGCTCCCGGCCACCTCCGCCACGACTCCGTCCGTCTCGTCGTCGATGACGAAGAAGCGGCCGGGGAGGGCAGCGGGAAAAGCCAGGATAGCCGCGCCGTCACGCAGGGTGGTGATGGGCAGCGCGCCGCCCCGGCCCTCGAGACGAAAGCTATAGGAGGGGTGCTGGGTGCCGGTGGCGCTCTGGACCGTATCCGCCAGGGTGAGGGCGAACGCGTGATCGTAGGCTTCGAGGAGGGTCACTACCCGATCCCCGTCCACGTCCGCCGCGCCCCAGAGGCCCGAGACCAGGTGATGGGTGAAAAAACCGCCGCCGAGGCGGCCGCTCTCCTGAGAGACCTCGCCCAGCGCTGAAGAAGTGATCACCGCGGTGCCGCTGGTGTTGAGATCACCGTCGAGGGCCACGTCGAAGCTTGGCCCCTGGCGCATGCCCTTCACGTCCACGTAGCGCCCCGAGTGGCACGAGTCCAGGATCACCACCCGGACCCGGGCGCCGGTGGCCTCGAGGCGGCCCTTCAGCTCGTCAAAAGGTATCGCGTCGCCACTGAGCTCCAGGCGGAAGCCGTCGGAGTGGCCGGAAAAATAGAAGAGGAGGGTCCCGGCGGGCTGCGCTTGGAGCCCGTCCAGCACCGCGACCAGATCGTCCCGGTCACCGCCGAGAAGGATATGGATGTCGTCCAGGGAGAACCCGCCCGCGACGCGCAGCACCTCGGACATCTTCTTCGCGTCGGACTCGGCAAACCGGAGGGTCCTGCGGTGGGCCGCTCCCTGATCGTTTCCCACGAGGACCGCCACCCGTCGGCCGGGCCCAGGGGCTCCGACCGCGGCCGGTGCGGCCAGGAGCAAAAGCAACAGGAGTGTCGTCAGAGGTCTCATGGAGCCTCCTTATCGAATGGGATCCGGACCAGAACGACCGCACCGTCGCGGAGGCTGCGGCTCCCCGCTGCCCCGCCAGGATTAGCGCGGACCAAAGCCCTCGCGTCGGCCGCGTCCAGGGCCGCGCTGCTGAAGAACACTAGCAGGGCTTCCCGCCCCGGGGTCTCGTCCAGGACGAGGCTCCCCGGCAAGGGGGCACCGTCAGCGTCCAGGCGCAGACTCCGGACCCCGTCCCAGGGGACGACGACCTGGCTCTCCCCGGCCGCGTCCACTGCGAAGACCAGGATCCAGCCGTACCCGTGGCCGTGGGGGATCAGGCGAAGCGCGTCCCCGCCGCGGAGCGCGTCCCCCCGCGTCCAGCGCAGAATCTGCCCCTCCCGATGTAAACGCAGGTCCACGGCTGGACCGCCGCGGACGCCGATATAGTCCTCGGTGAGGGTCTCCCGCTGCGAGACGGGATCCGGGGCCCCGCCGGGGCCAGGCTGGTTGGTAACGAGCGCCACCACCACGACCGCAGCCGCTACCGCTGCCGCGAGGGCGGGACGAAGAAGACGGGGCCTGCCCGCTGCGCGCTCGACCACCGCGTCGAGGGTCCGAGGGACCACTCCATGCTGGAAGCGCTCCTCGTCCCCCCGAGCCGCGGCCAGGGCCTCGGGATCCACGGTCACTGGATCCCAGCGACCGGCCAGCACCTCTTCAATACGAAGGGGATCCCTGGAAAGATCGTCGTTCATGCCGCCCCCCCCGCTGCAATCGCGGCTGCCGCAAGGCCGCGCAGATGCTTCCCGACGGTGCGCCGGGAGAGGCCCGTGACCTCAGCGATGCGCTCCTGGGTCATGCCGTCGAGGTGATAGAGGCATGCGATGAGGCGACGACGTTTTCCGCCCGCGGCCATGACCCGATCCAGAATCTCCCGGGCCGCGACCGCGGCCGCAGGGTCCCCGCCGCGGCTCAGGGTCCGCTCCTCCAGGACCACGTGGGCCGGCCGACGGCCCCGGGACCTCCGCTGATCCAGGCAGTAGTTGGTCGTGATCCGGTAGAGCCAGTTCTGCACCCGATCCTCCTCGTGGTACCGGTCCAGGCGCCTGAGCACCCGGACAAAGACCTCCTGGACCGCGGTCTCCGCCGCGTCCGTGTCGCCGAGGAGGCGCAAAGCGCGGCGGTACACCAGCCCGCCGTGGGTCCGATACAGGGTCGCTACCCGCTCCCGGTCCATGCGCCTCCGATACGGCCGCTGCTCCGGCGCCCGCTCTCTCCATAAAACGTCCGGCCGACAAAAAAGGGGAACCTCCCCCAGGATAATTCAAACGTGCGTACCTCGCACGCTTGGGGTACTCTGTGCCCCGACATTGAGCAGACGCGCGGGGACACCCATGCTGAGTTGGATATCGAGAGTACTGTTTGTCGCGCTGCTCGCAAGCGGCTTGGCCGCATGCGGGCCCGCTGGGCACATGGAGAAACGCCAGACGATCACTGAGTTCCGGCGGGAGCAGGCGGCCAAGAGGGCAGCCGCGACCGTAGCGGCGACGACTGAGCCTGAGGAGGGGACGCGCGCTGAGCTCGAAGTCGCTATTCCTGAGGTGGAGCCGGAGGTCGAGCCGGCGAAGGGAGATGGACCCACCCTGGATCTGAAAAAGATCACCGACGCATGCCGGGGCGGCGACGCGCGTGCCTGCCTGACTCTGGGGATGATCAAGGACCAGGGCGTGGGACTGGTGCCTGACGCGAAGGCTGCAGCAGCGCTCTACCGCCGTGCCTGTGACGGGGGTGAGCAGCTCGCCTGCTACAACCTCGGGATCCTCTTCGAGAACGGGCGCGGCTTGGAGATGGACACAGCGGAAGCCGCCAAGCTCTACGAGGCCGCGTGCGACGCTGGTGAGGCCCGAGCTTGCTCCAACCTCGGGTACATCCTGGAGCTCGGGGACGGGATCCCCGAGGACCCGGACCGGGCCGCGGCCCTCTACCGCAAGGCATGTAAGGGCGGCGCCATGGTAGGCTGCAACAACCTGGGGGTCGCGTACGAGGAGGGCCTGATCCTCGAGCCGGACATTGTCCGGGCCAGGGATCTCTACCGCAGGGCCTGTGACGGCGGCCACGTCCGCGCGTGCACCCGCTTGGCCGGACTTCACGCTCGGCGCTGCTTTGCGAAGGGCCCCGAGGGCGCGTGCGCACCCGCGCCCGACGATGAGGCCCGCCTCGCCGCGATGATCGAGGCCACCTGCGATGAGGCCGGCACCCCGATTGCCTGCGCAGCGGCCGGCGTCTGGCTCCTGGGCAAGGCCCCGAACGATCCAAAGGTAATGGAGCGCCTGGAGAAGGCCTGCGACAACGACGAGCCCTGGGGCTGCAACACCCTGGCCACGATCTACCGCGTCGGCGGGGCCGGCCAGAAGCCTGACGGGGAGCAGGCCGAGGTGCTCAACGACCTGGCCTGCGACGAAGGCTTCCTCCCTGCCTGCCGGGACCTGGGCGCCATGTACCTGAACGGCAACGGCGTGGAGAAAGACGAGGCCAAAGGCCTGGCCTACGTGAAAAAATCCTGTCGTCCGGATGCGACGACATTCTGCCCGGACCTGCTCTTCTTCTGCGCCATGGGCCTCGACGGGGCCTGCGAATAATACGGATTCCCTCCGTCTGTCGCCAGTCGTTCTGATCCGAGCCGTGACCGTGATGGAAAGTGCCGCCGGAGGCGCAGCATCCAATGTTTTAACAGCAACGAGATGGACATTACCGAGCCGTGACCGTAAGGGAGCGGCCGTCGGACGCAGGAAGGCGCACCCCCACGGCTCTGATGGGCGCGACGGCTATGGACAATGCTTTTACGACGGCCGCTCCCTCACGGTCACGGCTCTGATGGGGGCGACGGCTATCCTACCGCGCAGGTCCCGCAGTCCTTGTTGAGGCAGGAGGGCAACCCCGTGAAACAGCAAGATTCTGTGC
>CAYOTU010000188.1:0-7224 GCA_964406905.1 uncultured Myxococcales bacterium
TTTCTCCCAGGAGTTCCGGATCATGACTCCCTTCACGTCGTTCCTCGTGCTAGAGAGCGACGCTGACCGGGAGCGCTTCGGCGTCAAGCGCCACTTCCAGATACGCGACGGCGAGGACTTCTTCGCTGAGGGGCGCTCACGTACCGACTTCGCCCTGGCTCGGAAGGCCATGAAGAAGGCTGGAACCTGGCGGACCATGCTTCGTCGCGTGGTCCTGTCGTCCATGCACGACATGGGCCGGGACCTCTCCATGCTCTCTGCCGCGACCCATCGGTATACGACGAGCAGCATGAGCTTCAGCGCGGCCGGGGGGGGCGGAGGCCGGGGCGGGTTGGACATGACCGTGGCTGGCGTTGGCCAGGATTTCTACTGGAAATCCGGCGGGAAGAGGGGCGAACTCTCCGAGGACAAGAGCCTTTCCATGGACGAGGACGGCCTGGCCGATGACTTTACGGATTCCGGGATGCGTGAGGTGTCCAAGGCGGAGGCGGCGAAAGCCATTGGAAGCCCAGCAGTCAGCCTCCCGATGGAGAAGTCTCGGGAGAGGTCGGACATGCCGGTGAGCGGGCAGTCCGAATCCTGGGGAGACGAACTCAGCGTGGACGGTCGCTTCCTCCCCATGGCCGGGGAGGCTGTCTACGACGGGGAGATGGGCATCAGAGACGGGATCCTGGCCGGGAAAGCCAGGTCCCAATTTTCGGCTGTTTCCGGGCTGGACCTGGCCGGAAACTACCGTTCGACCATGGCGACCCGTGGCCGGCGCACAAGCCGGTTCTCCGGTTTACTCCAGTCATCGTCCCTGGAGGCCATGCCGGCCATGGGCCCCGCTGTCCTGGACCAGGCGTGGTGGCTCCAGCGCCTGACCGGGTACATCCACGAGGCGCCCGCTGACCTCCCGCTTCCGCTGGCCATTCCCGTGCCCGCTGAGCTGGCAGAGCTCTCGAAGCGCCTCTACCGGGGCGACGGACTCGCCCCCGACGCGGGTATAGAGATTCGGCGCGTGAGCCGTACCTTCGCACCGGCCCGTGGCACGATCCGATCCGAGTCTGAGGAGACAGCGGTCCTGGCCGGCACCCGGTGGATTCACAGGACGCGCAACAGCGGCGCGGACAGCCGCCTCATGTGGTGCGACGGCGAGGAGTACGTCGCGGCGACCCTCCCCTTCGCACTCGGCTGGCGACGGCCCGCGAAGGCCGTGGAGGGGACGGCCTTCCCCGTCAGCATCGGGGGCTTCCTCCTCTCGAAGATCGCAGACTCCTACGGGGAATACGAGTTGACCTTCGACTTCGAGGGCGACGGTCCCTCTCGGCAGCGCATCACGGCTCGCTGGATCCCGCCTGAACCCAGTCTCGGTGCCATGGAGACCGTGGTCCGGATCGTCGTGGACACGGCAAGAGACGTGGTCCTGGAGATCGAGTACGAGTACGGCGGGAAGCGTTCGAACCGGACTGTCTTCTCCGACTTTGTCCAGGTCAGGGGCGCGTGGTGGCCCGGCCGGAGCGAGATCCTCGACGCGGAGGGGCGGACGATCACGGAGACCGAGCTCTCTTACAGCGCGCTCGACGCGGAGGACATTGCGATCGCTGTCGCTAACGCGGTCGCGGCCCTCGACGACACGATCCTCTTCGACCGTCCCATCCCCGCAATGGACGAGGCCCGTGAGCGGGCCGCCGCGGGCCGCGGCGACCGGGGGGACCAACTGGCTCTCCTCCTCGCGGACGTAGCGCTCCAGCGCTGGGACCTTGTCTTCCAGCATATGGACGCGCTGGACCGTCTCCATCCGGACGCGCGGGGGTTCGAGTGGCTGCGCCTCGCTTTGGAGGTCCAGGCACGCCGTCACCAGTCGATGAAGGATCGGATGATTGCTTTGGAAATGCGAGTAGCCAGCGACGAGGGCCCAGAGGCCCTCTCGCAGGCCCGCTACCTGGTGGAGCAGGGCCCCCAGGGGCTCCAGGCCCACGAGGTGTTGGACCTGATGGATCGGGTCGCGCCGGTCTACGCGCGTCAGCCCGAGTGGAGCACCGCGCACACGACCTTTGGAACCAACCGGACGAGCTGGCTCCGCTCCGCGGGCCGGACCGACGAGGCCGACGTTGTCGAGGCCGCGTTGGTGAAGCGGTTTCCCGGCGAATACTCCGTGGTGCAGAGTCACGCGTGGAACCTCAGGAACAAAGGGGACGTTGAGGGGGCGTGCAGCGCGTTGCAGGTAGCGCTGTCAAAGCATGGCCCCTGGGAGCCCTGGGAAGAGTCGACTCTGCGCAGCCAGTGGTCCCAGATCCTCGGGGACCATGGGCGCCTCGGTGAGGCCCTCAAGCTGGTCGAGTCCTGGATGGATCGAGGCCTCGACCAGGCAGCGCTCTACTCCCAGTATCTCTCCCTCCTGGTGCGAACCGGACATGAGGACAAGGCCTCCGACATAATCCGACGCTGGATAGCGGACAGCGTCGACGCGCCCGGCGACGACGCCGCGGCCACCGCACGGCTCCAGGCAGCGGTCAACCTGATGCTGGGCCAGGGCTACAACCTCTATACCTACACCGTGGAGAAGAAGTGGATCCCGGTGCTGACGCTCCTAGCTGTCCGCCTGGGGCCTGACCCTGCCCGGAACTACATCGTCTCCCAGATCCTGGCCCAGGACGGCATCCGGCAGCACGGCGCGGATCGGGTGATCCGGGAGGCCTGGCTGGAAATCCTCAAGAAGCAGATGGCGACCCTCGACGCGTCGTCGGTCCAGTTCCTCGCCGGGCAGCTCCTCAGCGGGGAACCCACGGTGCCACCGGAGGTCTGGCGTGCCCTGGCCAAGGCAGCGGGGAAGCGCATCGACGCGGCCAAGACTCCCCAGAGCAAGCACACGTGGTCAGACATCGTGCTGCTGCTCCTGTCAGCGCACGTGGACCTGGCCGACGAGGCCGTGGCGTTCCTGCGGGAGCGCTACGAGTGGACGACGGACGAGTACCGGGCCGTCAACCGGGACGCGCTCTTCTACGCGCTCCTCACCCGGCCCTGGACGTCCGAGCTGGAGGCCGAGATCCTGGTCCTGGCCCTGACCCAGGCCAACGACGCGGAGCGGAAGGCCGGGGCATGGACCCGGGTTTCTGCGCTCCAGATGGCCGCTGACTGGATGGTCCGCGGGCGGGTCCGGAAGGCCGCTGAGGCATGGGAGGACAAGGAGGACCTGACCCGCACGGTGCGGCGGTCCCTGTACCTGGAAGCGACCAAGGTAGCGTACGGGGAGGTGGCCCTGGTCCTCACTGGCATAGACGGCCCCACGCCGTTCCAGGACTGGATCACCATCGAGGTCGCGTACCACGAGATCCTCGGCGGTGCGCCCCACGGACCCATCGCTGTTCGTTGCGAAAAGATGCTGGACCGGGAGGATATCCGGCGGCCGGGCAAAGACCGCGCCGCTGAGGTCCTGCGTGAGCGCCTGGTCACGACCCTGGAGTACCTGGCCACCCGTCACGACGCGGCGCCGGCCCTGGCCGAGGCCCTCCTGGCGCGGATCGACAGGGAGCTGGAGGCAGCGCCCAAGGATCGCTACTGGCGGACCCACAAGGTCCGCGTTCTCATGGCCCTGGACAGTGCGGACGCGCTGGAGACCGAGCTGAAGTCCTGGCTGAAGGCCGGGGGCTCGGGTCCGGCCTGGCGGCGGGCCCTGGGTTACCTCCTCGCTGAGACGGGACGGATCCCGGAGGCCATCAAGCACTTCGAGGCGCTCAGGGGCTCGGGGCAACTCATGGGACACGAGTGGGCCACCCTCGCTGACTGGTACCTCGTCGAGGGGCGCCGTTCGGACCGCTACGCAGCGGGTCTGGAGCGCTTCCTTGCGCTTCCGGAGCAACAGCTCAGCACCATCTACTACCAGAAGACCTCCCGGGCCGGTGTGAACGGCGCGATCGAGGTGGACGAGGAAATCCTCAGCCTCCTCACCGCGCTTCTGAGGAAGAGCCAGTACCCGGCCAACTACGTGTGGCAGGTCCAGAACCTCTTCCAGCAGACCCGTGATTCTCGCTTGCTGGGGGTCCTGGCGGACGGGCTCCTCGGGCACAGCCCTGGGAGCGTCTATCCGGTCCTCGAGAACCTCCGCTACATCCTCAATGAGGTCCAGGATGAAGCCTCGGTGGACTCAGGGGTCGCGGCCATCGACGCGGTGCGGAAGCGGGCGAAGAGCGTCTTGGACCGTCGGGCCCTGGATCTGCTGCTCGTCGCGGTGGAGCGGCGTGCCACGGAGCTGGTCAACGAACCGGGGCCCCACGGGAAGAACGCGCTCCGGGCCCTGGCGCGTGCGGGTAAGGAAGAATGGCAGGAGGGGGAGCGACGCCTCATGGCGGACTTCCTGGTCAACTTGGGAAATATCGCCTGGGATGAGCTGGCCGCGGCCCAGCGCGGGGGGATGGAGGTCTTGCTGGACGGGGAGCAACGGGGGACCGAGGACCACCTTGCCATCGCAGCCTCCCTCGCCATCCTGCGCTGGGACTACGGCATGAAGAAGCAGGCCATCAAGGGCCTGCGTGGCGCACTCGATGCGTACCTCGCCTCCCGGAATGGTGTCCTCCCATCGCCGCAGAACCACGTGGTGGAGACCCTGGTTGGACATATGGAGATGGAGAATATGCACTCGGACGCGGAGGCCCTCCTGGGCCAACTGGAGGAGCGGGCAATCAACGCGGGGCAGCGTTGGTGGGCACGCCATCGTGCATTGAGCGTCCACGCGCACGCGCTGCAGTCCGGTGGCGTCACGTCCATGGGCAAGGGAACGATCCTCTACGCAGCCTTGCTCCATCGCCTCGTCAAAGAGTTGACCGAGCAGCCGCCCCGGCACTACAGCCTCTTGGTGTCCACGCTGACGCAGGTCTTCTACACGGCCCGGGACCGGCGCTTGGGGGATCCGGCCAGGGATCTTCTGACTTTTGTTCGAGACCACCTGCCCGCCGTCCTGGAAATCAGGACCAACGATTACCAGAGCATCGTCGGTGTTGTCGCTGATTGCCTCCGGGGATTGATCAATGCCAGGGAAGGGCTGGCCTTCCTCGTGGGCCGCATGGAGATCGAGCCAGCGTGGTTCATCCACACGAACCAGTCAGGCTGGAACTGGCACGGGTATCGCTTGGCGCAGTGGCGCCGGGAGGCCCGCAAACTGGGTGCGTTGGAGGACAGGCTCTTCAAGCTGGTCGCAGGCCAACTTCGAAGGGAGTTGGAGACCCGGCGGCGGCTCAACGGGAACATGTATCATCAGAGCTACGGTGACTTCTGGCGGGGCAAGGCCGACGCGTTCGCGGCCATCACCCACGAGGTCCTGCGGGCCAATCCCGACGACGGACCCCTGATCGAGTACGCTGCGCAGTACCTCTGGGACGGGTTGACTCGACGGGACGACGCGATCCGGGTCCTGAGCGCTGCCTGGAAGAAGGACCTCCTGTCCGAGGCGGGCGGGTCGCTCCTGGCCTCCTACCTCTTCACAGAGGCGCGCTACGCGGACGCTGTGCCGGTGCTGCGCAAGCTCCTGGAGCTGCGTCCCCGGGATCATAACCTCCTCTCGCAGCTCATCGAGAGCCTCTGCCGCACAGGCAAGAAGAAGGCTTACGGAGAGCTTCTCTCGGACACGGAGGCCGGTTTCACAAAGGAGGGGATCTGGGGCTGGAACGCGCAGACGACCTTTGCGGGCGCGTGCCAGCGATGCGGTGCGTGGGCCGACGCTGTGCGCCTCTTTGAAACAGGGATCGACGGCTACATGGGCGCTGGACGGCAGCAGCCCCGGGGCGACGCGAACCTCTCGGCCTGGTACGCGGGCCTGGCCGAAGCCTACGCGGGGCTCGGGGACACAGCCAAGGCCGTGGACGCGGCCAGCGGCGCTGTGGTGGCCTGGGGGCCGAACCAGACGCAGCGGAGCGCCACGCTCGCCACCCTGACCAGTGTCCTGGAGTCAGCAAAGGACCTGAACGGCTACATCAAGGAGTTGGAGCGTCAGGTCGAAGAGACCGGCCTGGAGAATCCCACGGTCCGCAAGGCCCTCGGGAAGGTCTTGATGGTGAGGAAGGAGGACGCGGCAGCGCTGCGTCAGTTCGAGCACGCGCTTGAGCTAACGAGGGACGCTGAAGTATGGGACGGCATCGTGGAGATCCACCGTCGCGGGAAGCGGTACCGCAAGGCAGCCGAGGCGCGCCTCCGCGCGTGCCGTGCTCGTCCGGTGGAATTCGCCTGCTGGGGCAAGGCCGCCGCGTTATTCGCTCAGGCCGGGGACGTAGAAGCAGCGGAGCGCGCACGCACCAGCATCGTCGAGGCCGCGCCCGACGAGGCCGACGCTAACGAGGCCCTCGCCCGGCTCTTCCAGGAGGAGGGGCGATGGTTGGACGCGCTGGGCCGGTGGCGCCAGGTGGTGCGCCTGAGGGAGCAGGCCCCGGCCGGCTACCTGGGAATGGCCGCGGCCGCGGTGAAGGCCCAGGTCTGGGACGAGGCCGAGCGCGCAGTGGACCACATCCTTTCAAGGGTCTGGCCCCAGGTCTTCCAGCACATCGTCCAGCAGGCGCTGGATCTGAAGCGCGTCATTGATTCCCACCACGAGTAGAAGCGGAGGCGACCCATGCGCGACGGGATCCGGATAGGCGTCAGCACCTGCCTCCTGGGAGAGCGGGTGCGGTATGACGGCGAACAGAAGCTCGACCGAGTTGTCCGAGACATCCTGGGTGCCATCTTCCAACTCGTCCCCGTCTGCCCCGAGTTCGAGCTGGGCCTCGGGGTCCCCCGGGAGCCCATAGGCCTCTTCGGTGATCCAGCCCGGCCGCGGCTCGTGGGCCTGGACTCGGGTACGGATCTGACCGAGAGAATGGAGGCCTGGTGTAAGGCGAAGGTGGAGCAACTGGCTGCCGCTGGGCTCCACGGCTTCGTGCTCAAGGCCCGCTCCCCGTCCTGCGGTGTCCGCGGCGTCATGGTGGCCGCTGAGGACGGAGGCGAGGTCCCAGGCAGCGGCCTCTTCGCCCTGGCCCTCGCCGCGCTCCTGCCCGAACTGCCGACAGAGGAAGACGAAGCTCTACATGATCCAGAGCTTCGGGAGGACTTTATACAGCGTGTTCAGAGGTACGCGGGACGCAGCTGAGATACTGTGGGAGGCCCTTTCCAGGGCCGATGTGTGCCCTGTCATTGGGCCTCTGCCTCCTCGCCGCCTTCTACAGTAATAAGATCATCCCAATTTGTCTCATCTCATGTTGACAGAAAGGGGCAAGACCA
>CAYOTU010000189.1:0-7219 GCA_964406905.1 uncultured Myxococcales bacterium
CTTCAGCAGCGGCGCGTACGCGCGTAGGTGCCGACCCCAGTCAACGATCTGGCTTTTCATCTGGCACCTCCCCCGCGCTTCCTGTTCTCCCTGAAGATCAGGGCAGCGGCGGTCTGCCCGGAGGTCATGGAGGGCTGAAAACCCCCGCCGGGTTGGGTCCACGCGCCGGCCAGGTACAGCCTGTCGAGGGGGCCCTTCTGCCCCAGGCGGAGGACAGTGTGATCCCATGGGTGATTGGCGAAGCCGTAGATCGAGCCATGGATGTTCCCCGTATAGCGCAGATTCGTGAGCGGGGTGGAGACCTCAAGGATCTCTGTGTAGCGCCGCAGATCAGGAAGAACCTCCTCAGCCATCTTGAGCATCCCGTCCGCAATACGGGTCTTCACCTCCACGTACTTCTCCGGGGGCACATCCGCCCAGGCCCGCCCCGCTGAGAGGGTGGTCATGGTGATCAATGAGGTCCCGGGGGGGGAAATGTCCGGGATGACGCTGTTGTAGCAGGCCACCACCATGGCGCCAGGTTCCCTGAGCTTCTGCATTCGCTCGTAATGATCGTCAGCGTCGTAGTCCCGGTTCAGGAAGAACTCGTGCTCGGTGATCCCCAGGTCTTCGGGTGCGCGGTTGACGCCCAGGTACACGTTGACGCTGGAGGGGCCGATCTCCCGGCGACGCAGAGACCTCAGCCATCGACCGGGGATAGCGTCCAGCCCGATGAGGTCGTGGGCGAGGCTGATCGGGTTCACGTTGGCGACGATATAATCAGCGAGGAAGTGCTCGCCAGCCTCGGTGACCACGCCGGTGACTCGGCCGCTGCCGTGGGTGATACGCTGGACCCCGCAACCGAGGCGCAGGTCCCCGCCCCAGGACTCAAACGCGGACACGAACGCGTTGGACAAAGCCTGAGAGCGGCCCTTTGGAAAGGAAGCGCCCTTCTTGACGTAGCCAGCCAACCCAAGGGCGAATAAGAAGAACGAGCATTTGGACGGAGGCAGGCCGAAGTAGCCCCAATACTGGGACATGACAGCACGCGTCTTGGGATCCCGCACAAAACGCCTTAGCACGTCGCCCCAGGTCGCTGGCAGGTATCGGATCACGTTAGAAATCTTGAAAGGCAGGGCCGCTGCCTTCGGAATCGAGAGGGTGCCCTTGACGAGCTGCTCTTCCAGGACCGCCACCTCCCGCTCCATTCCCCAGACTATATCGAGGAAGCTGCGGATGCCGTCCTCTTCGTGGGGAAACGCGTCCACCAGGGTTTGGGTGTAGGCTTCGGTCCCGTGGGGCAGGGTGATGTCCAGATCCGGGAAGACGCTACGATAGAGATGGTCGATCTGTACTAGCTCGAGCCGCTCGGCGACGCCGATGTCCTCGAGGAAACGATAAAACCCGGAGCGCTTCCCAGGCTGCCCGATCCCGGACAGCTCATGGAGCGCTATCTCAAACTCGTACCGCCCCCTGACAAAGCTCGACGCGTACCCCCCCGGGACGTTGTGGCGCTCCAGCATCAGGACCGAGAGGCCCCGACGCGCCAGCGAAGTGGCCGCGGCCAGACCACCGAGACCCGCCCCGACGACAATTACGTCGAATTTCTTCGTCATCTCAGAATGCCTTATCGAGGATACCAAGCAGATCGGCCTCGTCGGCCTCTTCGGGGTTATAATTGAGCGCTCCGTCGTCCAGCGCTGCCTTGGCAATCCGGGGGAGGTCGGCCCGCTTGACTCCAGCCTGGCCGAGGGTCATAGGCAGGTCCGAGTGCTCCTGACACGCGACCTGGAGGCTGCGGATCGCGACGATGGTAGCGCGGGCCCGTTCCTCATCGGAGCCGGCCCCTCGCCCCACGAGCACGTCGGTCAGCTCAGCCAGCTCCCCGGAGATCCGTTCAAAGTTGTACTCCAGGACCCAGGGAAGGAAGATCCCGTTGGCGACGCCGTGGGGGACGTGGCAGACCCCGCCCGACGCGTGGGCCAGGGCGTGGACGCCCCCTACCATGGAGTTGGTGAAGGCCACCCCGGCCAGGAGGGCCGCGTTGGCCATACCGAGCCGGGCCTCCTCCCCGCCATCTTTGACTGCGGGCACGAGGAACCGAGAGATCAGCCGAATAGCGGCTAGTGAAAAGCCGTCGGAGACCGGGTTCTTCTGGAGCCCGGTGTAAGCCTCCACCGCGTGGGTAAGCGCGTCCATCCCTGTGGCCGCAGTGATCCGAGGGGGGAGGGTCTCGGTCATAACCGGGTCCACCAGGGCCACGTGGGGGAAGAGCCGCCAGGAGACCAGGGCTATCTTGCTGCCCGTCTCCTCGTTGTAGATCACCGCGGCGTTGGTGGCCTCAGTGCCGGTGCCCGCTGTGGTCGGAATCGCTATGAGGGGCCGCATGGGACGGGTGAGGCGATCGACCCCCTGGAAGTCCAGGAGGTCGTCAGCCTCCTCGGAGATCAGGATGTTCACGCCCTTGGCCGTGTCAATCGCAGAGCCCCCGCCCAGCGCGATGATTCCGTCGCAGCGTTCTTTACGATAGAGCTGCGCCACTCGGTTGATCACGCGGTTGCTGGAGTCAGGGGGGACCTCGTCGAAGACGGGGCCAAGGGTCCGGTCTCCGTCCGCGAGGGCCGCTGAGACTTTGTCCAGCAGGCCCGCACCGACGACGCCCTTGTCCGTAATGACGAGCGGCCGCTCGACCCCGAGCTGGTCCAACTCATACGGGAGGTTGGACAGGGCTTTGCGCCCGGCGATAATCTTCACGGGGACCAGAAACTCGTAGTACTTGGGCAACATAGCCTACCTCCCTGCCATGCGAATCATGGCTGGTGTCAACAGGGCCATGATTCGAACCTTGTTCGCTAATTGAGCCGCGGTGAGTCGGGGCGGACGCTTGAAGATCTTGTTAAGGATCAGCCCCGGGAAGAGATAGGTCTGGACAATGGCCATGGCCCGGGTCACCTGGATCGCTGCCGAGTTACTGCCATGGACGCAGACCCGGTTCTCCGCTACGGCCCAGGGCGCACCGAGCTGCCCGGTGAAGATCAGCACAGCGGAGTCCAGGTTCTTGAAGAGGATCGACACGGAGGGATCCAAAGGCCGGGCCCCGAGGTACCGGATCCTCTCGCCATCCTTCTGGATCGTGATATACGGCCCGGACGGCAGCACCCCGAGGGTCACCCTCCGCCCCTCCTCCCAGTCCCGGATCTCATCCCGCATCTCGGGGACGTAACGGCTGGCCAGTTCGAAGACAGCGGCCAAGCCCAGAAGCGAAACGCGACAGAGGGCCCGTTTGCCCCTCCCCTTGCCGCGCGGTCGGTGAATCCCAGGAGTCCCACTGAGTTCAGGCGTCTTCCGCATGGTCTACCTCCTTAGGGCCTGTACAAAAATAACTGCGGCATTCGGTCGCCGCTGCATCCACTTTCGTTTCGTTCCGCAACCTCAACGTACAGGCAGTATGCCTGCGGCTGCGCGCCTTGCGAAAGTGGCGCATCAGCACCCTCGGTGCGGCGCACTTATTTCTGCGCCGACCCTTAGGGCCTGCGCAGACCCTTACGACGCGCTGCGTCGAAACTCAACCCGGCCACTGATTATTCTTGGCCCAGCGGGAGGAGAATGCAAGCGCTTGGGTGGCCTACGGCGCAAGCAGGTAAATCGGTGACGGTCCCGCGTCCAGAACAGCCCCCGCCTCGACTGCACTGATCCCGATGCCGTACATGTCCCGGACCTCCCCCGCGCCAGGGGCCGGAAGTGTACAGGTTCCGACGGGGGCCCAGGCGACCCATGTATCCGTTGCACCGTCGGTGAAGCGATGAAGCTGGCACGCGGCGGACAGTGAGAGGTCCCCGCTGTAGTCCATCCCGTCGATTGCCGCGAGGAGGGCCTGGAAGGCCAGGTACGAAGGCTTGGGCGTGGGAGGAATGTCGTCGGAGCCGTCTGCGTCGTGGAAGGTGAGGCCGAAGAAGTCCTCGGAGAAGAGGGACGCTGTCCCGTTCCCGTCCTCGAAGTCGTACCAGTAGAAGCTCTCAACCCCGACCTTCGCGCTGAGCACATAGGCCCGCACCAGCCAGCGGGCCTGGTCCTCCAGGGACGCGTTGGGGACAATAGGCGGCGGCTCAAGGGGCGGGCAGGGACACGCGGGCCAGCCCAACTCCGTGAGATGAATCGGTAAGTGCTCCAGGCCGTAGGCCCCGAGGACTCGGCGGATCTCCTCGATCATCTCGACGTAGTTTCCCGGCGGGATGTCCTGCTCCGGAGGGAGGGCCTGGATAAAGGTGTAGGGATGGATTGCGACCGCGTCCATCCTTGCACCCACGGAAGGATGGGCCTCAATCACGTCCGCCAAAAAAGGCCAGGTGCCCGTGGCGAAAAGGCCAGTGGGTGCGAGCCCCCCGAGGAGCACCGTCGCATCGGGATCCACAGCGTGGATAGCGTCCGCGGACGCGACCAGGAGCGCACCATACGTGACAGGGTTGGGCGCGGGCTTCCAGAACCGCTCGGTGTTCTCCTCGTTCCAGATTTCAAAGAGCCCTACCCTGCCCGTGAAGTGGGCCGCCACCGCCGCGGCAAAAGCGGCGAACTTCCCGGGATCGAGGGTGTCCGTAACCCCGGGCTCAGCCTCTGCCCACGCGTTGGAGTAATCGAGGAGGGCCAGGAAATCGATGCCGTGCGCGGCCGCGTTGTCCACGAGCGCGTCGTAAATCTCCGGCTGCAGGTCCCCCTCCGTCGGCTCGATATAGGACCACTTGACGTCGGTACGGATCGCGCGGATCCCCGCAGCCTCCTCCAGGACCAGCTCCTGCTCCTGGGCTGTCCCCGGTGTGCGGGTGATATGGGTGGACACAGCGGGCAAGGGCGCTGGATGCAGCGCAGCCGGGGTCACGGTGATGGTGACCGAACCACCGAAGACCTCCTCCCCGCCCGGGACCGTGAGGCGCCCAGCGTCGGGATCCCAGGTCCCGTCGCAGGGGCCCCCCGGGGGCTCACAGGAAATGTCGATCCCGTGGGGGACCTTCAACGCTGGGATGCGCAGGACCGTCTCCCCGCCATCCCTTCCCGTGGAATCAAAGGTCACAGTGAGGGTCCTGGCCCCCCGCTCGTAGTGCCACGCGTCCAGGCGTCCGTTGGTCCGCTCCGGGTACGGCGAGGTGAGCAGCTCCAGGCCCCAGTTCGGGGTCCCGTCCGCGGCCATGAGGTTCAGCCCGTTGTTGCCCCGATCAAAGCTCCACGCGGTCGCGCCCCAGCGGAAATCCTCAATGAGCTCCAGGATGTGCCGACCATGGTCCACCGCTCCTGGTGCGCCGACGGAGAAACCCCACTCGCCAAGTAGAACTGGCGTTCCCATTGCGTCCGCGTCCACCTGGATCTGCTTGAAGGCCAGGGCCATGTTCTCCTTGGAGTCCGTGTACTCCCCGAAGAGATCCAGGAAGGGGTGGTAGTAGTGGGGCGCGTACGCTATCCGGTCGTCCTCAAAGGCCGGGAGACCGCCGAACGCGCCGAGGCCCTTGGTCGCAGTGGGCTCAACAAAGATCAGGTGGTTCGAATCCACCTCCCGGATCCCCGCAATCACCGCCTCGTAGAACAGGGCCAGCTCCTCCGCCTCAAAGGCCGCGGGGTTGGTGGGAGGCCAGTTGCCGAACCAGGGCTCGTTGAGGAGGTCATACCCCACCACCATGGGATCGTCAGCGAAGCGGGCGGCGACCGCCTGCCAAGCCTGGATGAAGTGGTCCCGGATCCCCTCTTCGTTGTCGTAGAGGCTCTGAAAAGCCTGGTTCACCGCTGGCTCCCCATAGCCCAGAAACCAGCCCCCGGGGGGAGGATCATAGGGAAGATCGTGATCAATGGTGGCCCAGAGGGGGGCTCCGTCCGCGCCGAACTTCGGGCCGTAGAGGTCCTGGTGCATGTCCACCATGACGTACATGCCAGCGTCGGTGAACCAGGAGACCCGCTCCTCGACCATGTCCAGGTACGCTTCGTCGAAGACGCCCTCTTCAGGCTCGATGGCCTCCCAGATCACGAGGAACCGGACACAGTTGAAGCCCCGGGCCCGCAGGCGCTGGACGTCCTGGAATGTGAGCCACTGCGGAAAGAACGGCGCGCTCTTGCTCTTGTTGGAGACGTTCAGTCCCCGCAGCAGAAGCACACGCCCCTCGTGGTCCCGAAACACCGCGCCGTCAGTACCCACGAACGCGGTGGGCTCGTAGGGCGGGAGGGGTTCGAGCGGCTCCGGCGGGACATCCTCGATCAGATCCGCGGAGAGGTCATGGACTAAGTCCGGGAGCTCCGCCGTGTCAGTGGAGAGGTCTGAAATGGAGTCCAGTAGCTCCGGAGCAACGTCATGTAACATATCCGCGGCGACATCCAGGATCGGCGTCATGTCCGGCACCGCCCGGTCGACAGCGACGAGGTCAGCTTCTACGTCAGCGTTGACCGCTGTGCCTGGGCCACACCCGATGAAGAGCACCAGAAACACAAGCAGGAAGAAACCGCGCATGTCATCCTCCCAGGAGGGTCCGGAGCTGCTCCCACAGCTCAGTGAAGTACCGCTGTCTTCCATCAGCAATGCAGCTCATGCACAAAGACTGCTGCATCACGCGTCAATTTCCCTGACAACTCAACGACCCGTCTGTGATGAGTGAACATCAGCACCTGGGTCTCTCTCGATAGCTCTGCCAGCACCTCCAGACATGCCTTCGTGCGATCGTCATCAAAGCCGATCAAGATGTCGTCGACGATGAATGGCATCGGCTCGTGTTTCTCAAGGCGCTGCTCGAGGGTAGCGAGTCGCAGCGCCAGGAATAGCTGATCCCGCGTCCCGTCGCTCATTCCCGCCACCGGAACCTCGGTGTTGTCCTCACGGACCCCGAGGAGGACAGGGGTGCCGTTATCATCCAGCTCGTCTCTCAAATCGCTGAAGGAAGAGAGAGTCAGCCGCTGGAACAACTCACCGGCTCGAACCATCAGAGGAGCCTGGTTCTCCCGTCGGTATCTCTCGATCTGCTGCTCAAGGACCAGTGAGGCGAACTTGACCTTGAGGTATTGCTCGACGCCATTCACAACAACAGCCAACTGCTGCTCCGCCTCCTCGGACGCGCCCGCGGCCGCGGCGCTCCCATCCTTGCTCTCGATCTCGTTCTGTATCGTCGTTCTTCTGTCTCTCAGCTCGTCACGCTTCCGGTGAAGCTCTTGCGTCTCGATTTTGAGACGCTCCAGCTCCGCGTCCAAGCTGTCGACATCTGAATCCGCCGCC
>CAYOTU010000190.1:0-1679 GCA_964406905.1 uncultured Myxococcales bacterium
GCCACCTCAGCGAGGGCCTCGTCCATCCGCAGGAGGTCGGTCTCCGCGTCCGGGAAGGGGGCGTTGTCCGGCGCATCCACGTCCCGCTGCCAGGCCGCTGCCTGGGCGCTGAACCGCTGTGCAAAGGACCCGTCCAGGACCGCACCCGTGCGGATCCCGTGGCGGCGGATCTTGTCGGTGTAGCAAGGGCCTATGCCCCGCCCCGTAGTTCCGATCCAGCCGGCAAGCAGGCGGTCAGCGTGACGATGTGTCGGCGTCACCACGTGGGCCTTGTCAGAGATCGCCAGGGTCTCGGGGGTGACCTCGAAGTCTTGGGCCCGGACCTCCCGGATCTCCTCGGCCATTTGCTCGAGATCGAGGACGCAGCCGTTGCCGATGACGTTGACCTTGCCCGGTGACAGGATCCCCGATGGCAGGAGGTGCAGGACGTACTTGCGCCCCTCGATGACGATGGTGTGTCCAGCGTTCGCACCGCCCTGGAATCGCACCACCATGTCCATGCGGCTGGCGAGCGCGTCTACCACCTTGCCTTTTCCCTCGTCGCCCCATTGGGCGCCCATCACGATATGATTCGCCACTTATTCGCCCCAGGTCCGGTGCCCGAACTGGTGGTCGTTGCCGGGCATGTGGATGTCATGAACGTCGCCCTCCCGGATTGAGAGGGCCGAAACCACCTCCAACTCGGCGAGGTCGTGCAGCTCCCCCACCGTGGCGCAACCGCAGGATGACATGGAGGACTTGATCTTGCTAAGGGTTCCGTCGAGGTTGTCCTTGAGCTTGCCCGCGTATTCTACGAAGCCCTCCACGCCCTCCACGAATTTGAGCTGGCTGTATCTCGCCTCCCGCCACTCCCGTGCCCGGGCGGAGCCTTCACCCCAGTAGGGCTTCATCACCCGACCCCGTACGGTGAGCTTCTCCGTGGGGGATTCATCCATGCGCGCGAAGTAGCGCCCCATCATCACCGTGTCCGCGCCGATGGCCAGGGCCACGACGACGTCCTTGGCGGTGAAGATCCCTCCGTCCGCAACCACGGGGACGTAGCGCCCCGTGCGCTCCCGGTAGCGGTCCCGCGCCTCGCACGCGTCGATGAGGGAGCTGGCCAGACCGCGGCCGGTGCCCTTCTGTTCCTGGGTGATACAGATCGAGCCGCCGCCCATGCCGACCTTCACAGCCCAGGCGCCGTTGTCCGCCAGGTACTCGAAGCCCTCACCCGTGATTACGTTTCCCGCGAGGACCGGGAGATCGGGGTACCGCTCCCGAAGGAAGTCGAGAGTCCGCTTCAGGAAGATCGAGTGTCCGTCCGAGGAGTCGATGGACACGCCGTCTACTCCAGCCTCCACAAGAGCGGGCACCCGCTCAGCGTGATCGTGGGTGTTGATAGCGGCCAGTGCAATGAGGCGCTTGCGCTCGTCCACCACCTGGAGGGGGTTGTCCAGGTTGTCCTGGATATCCTTCTTGAAGACCACGTAACGCAAGTGATCCTCCGCATCGACGATGGGGAGGACCGAATGGTGGCTGTCCAGTAGGAGCTCGTTGGCCTTCTTGAGATCGGTGATGTCAACCCCGACCTCGAGGCGATTCCGGGGGATCATCCGCTCGCGGACATGGCGATCCGCGTGTCGGTTCTCGTCGTAGTCGTTACGGCTGATAAGGCCTTGCAATACCCCGTCCATGTCCAC
>CAYOTU010000190.1:1689-7218 GCA_964406905.1 uncultured Myxococcales bacterium
CACCACGGGGAAGGTGTTGAAGCCCGTGCGTCGCTTGACCTCGCAGACCCGGGCGATTGTATCGTCCGGGCGGACGGTGACAGGCTCCACGAAGCCGGCCTTGTAGTTTTTGATGGCCCGGACCATAGCGGCCTGGGATGCGGTGGTCTGGGAGCAATAGATTATCGCCGCGCCCCCGAGACGGGCTAGCTCGATCCCCATGCTGGGCCCGGAGACGGACTGCATTGCAGAGGCCATGATGGGGATGTTGACGTGCATCGCAGCGCCGGTCCGCGGGTCCACCGCCAGGGGGGTCTCCAGGGATACCTTGTTCAGGGTTGAGGCCGCGGTGGTGAGCCGCGGCAGCAGACGGAACTCCCCCAGGGTCCTGGAGGGTTCAAGGATGATTCGCTTCGCCATGGAGGGCCCTCCCCCGGGTTCCCCTGGACCAAGACCGTCGCCGTGCTTGGTTGATCGTGAGTTCCCGCCTGTCGCTAGTGAGATGAGGTCCGCTGCGCCCGGTTGCCAACCACCCCGCAGGGCTTGATTGGTTATCTGCCCGCTGAGTGTCCCCGGTCAAGCGATTTCTCTCTGATTCAGGGTCGTCCGGAATTAATTCCGATGCGGTTGGGTTGCCCGGAATGAGATCTGTTTCGTTTTTGTGCTGGCCCTTTCACAAGGGGGGCTTGACGAAGCGTCTAATGTCACTAATGTCTATAGATAAAAGGTTGCCAAGGGGAGTCGAAGGGCTCCGGGCACCTGAGGAGGGACTGGAATGGCAACGAGGCTCTACGAAGACATCACCAGGCTCGTGGGTAGGACCCCCCTGGTGCGCTTGAACCGGATCGGGCAGGGACTGCCGGGCACCATCGTCGTGAAGGTGGAGTCGTTCAATCCGTGCTCCAGCGTGAAGGACCGGATCGCGTTGGGCATGGTCGAGGCCGCTGAGCGTGACGGGGTCCTCGGGCCTGAGAGCCGCGTCGTGGAGCCCACCAGCGGGAACACGGGCATCGGTCTTGCGTTCGTCTGTGCGGCCAAGGGGTACCCGCTGACGCTGACCATGCCGGATACCATGAGCATAGAGCGGCGAAACCTGCTCAAAGCCTTCGGCGCGGAGCTGGTCCTGACCCCCGGCTCCGGGGGCATGAAGGCCGCCATAGCGAAGGCCGAGGAACTGGCCACCCAGGACGAGCGTGCCGTGATGCTCCATCAGTTCAAGAACCCGGAGAACCCAGCGGTCCATCGGCGTACCACCGCGGAAGAGATATGGGAGGACACCGGCGGCGCGGTGGATGTCCTGGTCGCGGGGGTGGGGACCGGCGGGACAATCACCGGTGTCTCCCAGGTGCTCAAGGAGCGCAAGCCGACCTTCGAGGCCGTTGCGGTCGAGCCGGTCGGTTCTCCCGTTCTCTCGGGGGGTGCGCCCGGTCCGCACAAAATCCAGGGCACCGGTGCCGGGTTCAGCCCCGAGATCCTGGAAGCGGACCTTATCGACGAGGTGATCCAGGTCGACCACGTGGACGCGGGGATCGCGGCGCGGCGGCTGGCCCGGGAGGAGGGGATCCTCTCGGGGATCTCTTGCGGCGCGGCCATGGTTGCCGCGCTGGAGATAGCGAAGCGGCCCGAGAGCCTGGGCAAGCTGATCGTGGTGATCCTTCCGGACACCGGCGAGCGCTACCTTAGTACCTGGCTCTTCGAGGAAGAGAGCTGAGATGGGCGACACGCGGAACTGTGGAGATCTGTTCTCTCTGCACAGAGTGGTCATAGAGCTGTGCGAGGCGGGCAACGGACTGGCGCGTCGCGCCGCACCGTCTGGGATGCGGCAGCCGCTGCCGTCGCGTGATGTCCTCATCGGGATCGTCGAGTCCCTGCGGACCGTGCTCTTCCCAGGGCACTTCGGTTCCTCAGAGATCTCCGACGACAGCGTGGCCTTTCATATGGGCGCCATCCTCGATGGGGTGGCGAGTTCCCTCCAGATCCAGATCAAACGAAGCCTTTGCTTCGCTTGCGAGAGCGAGGTGCCGGAGTGCTCTGAATGCGAACAGAGGGCCTCGGAGATCACCCGGCGATTCCTCGCCCGTTTGCCCGAGGTGCGTCGGCTCCTGGCCTCGGATGTTCAGGCAGCGTACGATGGGGACCCTGCGGCCACGGGCCCCGACGAGGCGATCCTCTGCTACCCGGGATTGATGGCGCTCACCAACTTCCGCCTGGCGCATGAGCTGTACGGCCTGGGCGTGAGCCTGGTTCCGCGGATGATCACCGAGCACGCTCATAGCCTGACCGGCATCGACATCCATCCGGGGGCGACGATCGGTGAGAGCTTCTTCATGGATCACGGCACCGGCATCGTCATCGGGGAGACCGCGGAGATCGGCAGGCGGGTGCGGATCTACCAGGGGGTGACCCTCGGCGCGAAGAGCTTCCCCCTGGACACGGACGGTAAACCCATCAAGGGCATCCTCAGGCACCCCCTGGTGGAGGACGACGTCATTATCTACTCCGGTGCGACGATCCTCGGCCGGGTGACCATCGGGGAGGGCGCGGTCATCGGCGGCAACGTCTGGCTGACCGGGGACGTTCCAGCCGGCAGTCGGATCACCCAAGCCCAGGTCGAGAAGGCCCGGTTCGAGGATGGCGCAGGGATCTGATTCAGGGCCTGCGCAAAATCACGAAGTAGGCGCCACCAACTCCCGAAGTGCTGAAGCCTTTGGCGACAGCACGGCCAGAGCTTCCAGCGATATGGGGCAGCGCCAGGTCCAGTTATGGTCTCCCACGGTTCCGGGGACGTTGATCCTGTGGGACGCTGGATCGCCGGGGAGGAGGCCGATCGGGGCCAGCAACTCCTGGAGCATGAAGATAACGAAGAGGGAGGCGCCTGCAGCGAGCCATCGCAAGATCGCCGCGTGGGTGTCTGCACCCAACTCGGGCGGGGCCTGGCCGTTCTTCCCGAGCAGGTCCCACAGTTCCTGGCGATCCTGGGGGAACGCGCGCCACCACTCAGCGAGGAGTTCCGAGTCGTGGGTCGAGACGGTAGCGACGGACAGGGCCGGGTACGCGGCCGGCGCGATGAAGCGCTGGTCCCCGTGCCAGTTTTTTTCCCAGCGCTGGACCTTCATGCCGCAGATCCCCAGGTCCGTGAGGGTCTCCCGGCAGATCGGGGGGATCGTTCCCAGGTCCTCGGCCAAGGGGAGCATGTGGGACGCGTCGAGCATCATCTCCAGGATCTCCCGCCCGTGAGCGCCCCAGCAGCTCTCGTCTTCCGGCACGAAGCGTCCGTCTCGGCCAGTCTCGTGGCCCAGGGGGATCGTCCAGATCCGGAAGAAGCCCACCACATGGTCGATGCGGTAGATGTCATAGTATCGCTCCGCCACGGCCAGCCGGTCACGCCACCAGCGGAACCCCGTGGAGCTATGCGCGTCCCAGTTGTAGGTGGGGAATCCCCAGTTCTGTCCGTCTTCAGCGTACATGTCCGGCGGCGCGCCCGCTCTGGTATCCAGGAGAAACAGGTCTCGGTGGGCCCAGACGTCCGCGCTGTCCCGGGACACCAGAATCGGGATGTCGCCCTTGATCAGGATCCCGCGGGAGGCCGCGTGGCCCCTGGCTTCTTTAAGCTGGGTCGAAGCGACCCATTGGCACCAGAGCGTGAACTCCAGCGCGTCCGATGCCTCCTCTTCAAGCGAGGCCAGGGCAGCGGCCGGGGTCTCGTCTGCTCCCCAGTCCTCCCAGGAACGCCAGCAGTTCTGTTCCTTTCGCACCCGGTAGGGGAGGTAGGTCTCCAGCCAGGGGTTCTCCGCCCGGAACGTGTCCAGCGCAGCCAGCGTCTCGGTGCTGCGGTCCGCGGCCCAGGCTGCCCGCAGCAGGTCCTCCTTGATCTGCCGGGTCCGCGGCCAGTCGATGCGTTCGTTCCCCGCGAGGTCTGCCGCGGTTGCGGCGATCTGAGCACGCAGTGCGGGATCATTTGCGACAGCGTCGACGCTGTCCAGCGCAATGTAGATGGGATCCAGCGCAAACGCGCTGACAGCGCCATAGGGAACCGAGTCCATGCCCATATCGTTAAGGGGCAGGAGTTGGATCACGTCGATGCCCAGGTCCGCACACCAGTCCACGAGGGCCTCGAGGTCCGCGTAATCGCCGATCCCCACCTGGCGTTTACTCCGCAGTGAGAACAGAGGGACGTAGACCCCAACCCTGCGCCGCAATCCGATCCGATCCCAGTGGGGACCGGCGCGGGAGGCCCGGATTCTACTCAGCGTCGTCTCGTCCAAGTCCACTACCTCCCGTGCGGGCGCTACGATACAGGCAGGCGGGGAGTAAACGCAATGTTCCGCTTGCGTCCCGGCGTCGCTTCCTCTAATAATCAACGTCGTCCGAAGAGACGCGAGGAGGACTGTCATGACGACGAGTGGGTTTGAGCTTCGGGTCTACACCTTCATTGATCAGCTTCAGCCGCAGTTGGCGCAGTACATTGCGAAGGACAACCGCGTGTACGATCCGTCGGAGTACGACGCAGCGATTTTCCTGGAGCTGAAGCCGGCCATGGAGATCCACAGAATGATCGACTTGGTCCTCAAGCGGACCAATGTGCGCCTCAGCTCCCTCGTGACTGAGCGGCTTTTCGGCATGATGCAGATCCACCACGAGGATCAGGGCGAGGTCCAGGAGGCCGGCCGCATCGTTTTCGAACAGACCGGCCTCAGCGTCGGTGATCGTGCCGAGTGCCAGATCCTGGCGAACCACATCATCCGTGGGGTGGAGCAGGACCACGCCATCGCGTTTACCGGGGTCTCCAAGGGCCACATGATCGTGGGCGGCGAGTCAGTCTTCATCCTGGAAGCCGCGCCGGCCGCGTACCTGGCGATCGCGTGCAACGAGGCTCTCAAGGCAGCGGATGTCAAGCTCAACATGGTCAAGCCCTGGGGCGCCACGGGCCGCCTGATCATGAACGGTCCCGAGTCTGAGATCGACAGCGCAGCCGAGGCCGCCATTTCGATCCTGAACGAACTCAACGACGAGCGTGCCGCTGCGCAATAGACCGTTGACTCCCTGATTCCTGGTTTTGCATGCTATTGACACCGGTATGCCCTACTATACAATCCTGAATCCACCTCCCGCGGATCTTGATGTTTCGCGTGTCGAGAGAACTCGGAGCAGCGAAATCAGGAGGGACCGATGAATGAACCTCGTTACCCCCATCTGTCCCGGATCTCGATACGCAATTACCGTTCAATTCAAGACGTGGAGTTCGAACTGCCGAGCTTCGCTGTACTGGTCGGCCCCAATGCCTCTGGGAAGACCAATCTGGTGCAGGGCATCCAGTTGTTGGGTGAAATGCTGGCGAGGGGCTCGACAGATCCGGTCGAAGAGCTCGGATGGGAGGAGATCGTTCGTCGGGTCAAGGGGAGGGCGCATAGTATCCAACTTGGCGCAGTCGTTACGATTCCGCGAAGTACCTTGGGACTACTTAGGAGGCTACAGGGGCGGATTGGAAATAGAGTTGATTTCGAGTTTCCGTCGGACATTCGGGCGACAGCATGCATCCATTTGAAGCCG